>NZ_JBKGHJ010000383.1:0-8596 GCF_046520365.1 Corallococcus sp. 4LFB | reverse complement strand
GCTCCAGCGCGAGCAGCGCCTGCACCGCGCCGATGAGCCCCGCCATCGCGCCCAGCACGCCCGCCTGCGAGCAGGTGGGCACCGCGTCCGGAGGCGGCACGTCCTCGTAGAGGCAGCGCAGGCACGGGCCGCCGGGGTCGATGCGCAGGGCCTGGCCGTGCATGCGCAGCACGCCGCCGTACACCAGCGGCACGCCGGTGAGCACCGCCACGTCCGACAGGAAGAACTTGGTGGCCACGCCGTCCGTGGCGTCCACCACCAGGTCGTGTTCGCGGAAGAGGGCCTCCGCGTTGCCCGCGTCCAGCCGCTCCGGCAGGGCCTCCACGCTCAAGCCGGGGAAGGCGCGCAGGAGGCCGGCGGCGGCGGACTCCGCCTTGAGGCGGCCCACGTCCTGGGTGCGGTGCCAGAGCTGCCGGGGCAGGTTCGTCACGTCCACCCGGTCCGGATCCACCAGCGTCAGGTGCCCACCCCGCCCTGCGCCAGGCGAGCGACGCCGGACAGCCCAGCCCGCCTGCCCCCACCACCAGCACCCGCGCGCGTTCGATGCGGGTGGCGTGGGGAATGCGCGCGTGGTGGTCGGTATCCGGCGAACCGTGCATGGGGCTGGTGCTCCGCGAGGAACGAAACGAATATGGTGCGGCGGCTGAACGTCTGGTCTTCAGAGCCTCAGAGCCTCAGGACGTCCCCGAAGCCTTACTCCCCGCTGTCGCCACCGCCGCCGTCACAAGCGGCCTTCACCTGCCAGGACATATGAAAAACCTGACCGGCGCGCTCGTGTTTTCCACCCTGCTGTCCCTGGCTGTCGGCTGCCACAAGAACACCGGCGAGAGCCCCGACGCGGCCACGCGGACCGGCACCGTCAAGGAGGAGCTCCAGTCGGACCGCGACGCAGCCCCCGCCCCGACGGCCACCGCCGAGGCCGGCACGAAGGACGCGAGCGCCGTGACCTACGACTCGGGCGCCAGCGACCGCCTGGCCCTGGAGGCCTGCGTGGACGGCTGGCTCAAGGCCCACAACCTGGACAGGTACGGCAGCCAGAAGGGCACCATGTACGCGGGCGGCACGCCCCTGTTCGACGAGCGCACGGGGGAGACGAAGGACCGCCTGGACTTCGTCCTCGAGCGCCAGCCCGAGGCGAAGAAGGCGTGCGTGGACGAAGGCGCCCCCAAGTAGCGCGCCGCCCGAGCCGCCTGGCCGCACCCGCCCGGATGCCGACCTGGCGGCTTGCCGGGAATTCCGCTCCCGGAGAAGGTCCCGTAAGCTGCCGCTCGCATGGACAGTGACCCCCGACCCGGCGACGACCACCCGGCCCACGACTTGAAGGCCCGCGTCCGCGCCGTGCTGGAGCGCCGCAACCTCACGGACAACGTGTCCGCGGAGCAGGCGGCGGCCTCCTGGGAGCAGGACCGCTTCGTCGCCGGCCCGCGCGCTGTTCTACGCGCGGATGATGTTCCTCACGCTGGGCCTGCTCATCCTCGCGGTGCCCGCGTGGAGCGGCTACTTCGGCTTCAACGGGCCCATCTCCTTCCTGGGCTACTTCGCGATGCTCATCTACAGCGTCGCGAACCTGCTCGTCATCGACCACCCGAAGGCGGGCCGGTGGGTGACGTACCTGTCGCTCTGCTTCGACCTGCTGATCACCGTGGTGCTCATCGCGCGCCCGCAGGTGGGCGGCGGCCTGCAGAGCCCGCTGCTGGCGACGCAGCTGTTGTTCACCACCCTGTTCGCCATCCTCTTCCCCAAGCCGCTGGCCATCCTGCCGCCGCTGCTGGCGCTGCCCATCACCACGCGGTTGGATCTGCTGCTCAACCGCTCCGTGACGGCGGTGGAGCTGCTCACGCTGCTCTGGTACCTGGGGCTCAACTTCATCATCGTCTACGTGCTCGTGTACCTGAACGAGCGCGAGGCCACCGCGCACCGCGAGGTGGTGTCCCTGCAGGGCGACCTGAAGGAGCTGGCCGTGGTGGAGGAGCGCAACCGGCTGGCGCGCGAAATCCATGACGGCCTGGGCGCGTCGCTGTCCTCGATGATCATCCAGGCGGAGTACATCCTGAACCTCGCGAGCGAGGACGGGCTGCGCACGGAGATCCGCGAGATGAAGGCCACCGCGGAGGAGTCGATTGAAGAGCTGCGCCGCAACCTGCGGATGATGCGCGACGACTTCGAGCTGGCGCAGGGCCTGGAGGACTACGTCAAGACGTTCCGCGAGCGCACCGGGCAGGACATCCGCTTCGAGCGCACGGGCCTGACGCGCAAGCTGCCCCCGGACGCGCAGCTGGCGCTGTTCCGCATCCTCCAGGAGTGCCTGTCCAACGCCGCGAAGCACGCCGAGGCGAAGGAGGTCCAGGTGCGCCTGGACTTCAGCGCGGAGGGCGTGCACCTGGTGGTCCGCGACAACGGCAAGGGCTTCGACCCGGGCCGCACGCCGCGCGGCCACTACGGCCTGCTCAACATGCGTGAGCGGGCCATGAAGCTCGGGGGTTCCATCGTGGTGGACTCGGCGCCCGGCGCCGGAGCCCAGGTGGCCTTCTCCCTTCCCTGTCTTTCCGCCTGACACGCACCGGAGATCCGCCCCGTGGACCCGACTTCCAGCGCCGCCCCCCTCCCCATCCGCGTGTTCGTCGTGGAGGACCAGACCAAGATTTTGAAGAACCAGCTGCGCCTCTTCGAGGGCCACCCGGACATCGACATCGTGGGCACCGCGCTGTCGGGCGAGGCCGCGATGGAAGAAGTCGAGCGCGCGAACCCGGACGTGCTGCTGCTGGACCTGGGGCTGCCGCGCATGAGCGGCATCGACGTCACCCGCGAGGTGAAGGCGCGCTTCCCGAAGATGGAGATCCTGATCTTCACCATCTTCGACGAGGAGGACAAGGTCCTGGAGGCGGTGAAGGCAGGCGCGTCCGGCTACCTGCTCAAGGGCGCCACGGTGGACAAGATCGTGGAGGCCATCAAGGAGGTGCGCGCGGGCGGCACGGTCATCCAGCCGAACCTCGCGCGGCGCCTCTTGCGCCACTTCCGCGTGGAGCCGGACACCGCGCCCGTGCCCACCGAACCGCTGCCCGTGGCGCCGTCCGCCGCGGAGTCCGCGGCCCCAGGCGGGGATGCGTCCGCGCAGGAGCCGCTGCTCAAGCCGCTGTCGGACCGGGAGCGGGAGATCCTCCAGCTCATCGCCAAGGGCGTGTCCAACAGCGAGGCCGCCCGGCTGCTGTCGCTCTCCAAGGCGACCATCCGCACGCACCTGGAGCACATCTACCGGAAGCTCGAGGTGACGAACCGGGTGGAGGCCGTCACCGAGGGCATCCGCAAGGGCCTCATCTCCGTGTAGCGGTGGACCGAAGCCGCGGAGGCCCCTTCGTTTTTCGGGGCCGACGCGGTGCGTGGCTTCTACAGTGGGAGGTCTTCGTTCCCCTCTGACTGGAGCCCCACCATGGACGTCCGCGCCGCCGTCGCCTTCGAGGCCGGCAAGCCCCTGAGCATCGAAACCGTGCACCTGGAGGGCCCCAAGGCGGGCGAGGTGCTGATCGAGCTGAAGGCCACCGGCCTGTGCCACACCGACGAGTTCACCCGCTCCGGCGCGGACCCGGAGGGCCTGTTCCCCGCCATCTTCGGCCACGAGGGCGCGGGCATCGTCGTGGACGTGGGCGCGGGCGTCACCAGCGTGAAGAAGGGCGACCACGTCATCCCGCTCTACACGCCGGAGTGCCGCGGCTGTAAGTCGTGCCTGTCCCAGAAGACGAACCTGTGCACGGCCATCCGCGCCACGCAGGGCAAGGGCCTGATGCCGGATGGCACCAGCCGCTTCCGCCTGGGCAAGCAGATGATCCACCACTACATGGGCTGCTCCACGTTCGCGAACTACACGGTGCTGCCGGAGATCGCCGTGGCGAAGATCCGCGAGGACGCCCCCTTCGACAAGGTCTGCTACATCGGCTGCGGCGTCACCACCGGCGTGGGCGCCGTCGTCTACACCGCGAAGGTGGAGGCCGGCGCGAAGGTCGTCGTCTTCGGCCTGGGCGGCATCGGCCTGAACGTCGTGCAGGCCGCGCGCATGGTGGGCGCGGACATGATCGTCGGCGTGGACCTGAACCCCGCTCGCAAGGAGATCGCGGAGAAGTTCGGGATGACGCACTTCGTGAACCCGAAGGAAGTGGAGGGCGACCTCGTCCCCTACCTCGTGAACCTCACCGGCGGCGGCGCGGACTACAGCTTCGAGTGCATCGGCAACGTGAAGACGATGCGCCAAGCGCTGGAGTGCTGCCACCGCGGCTGGGGCGAGAGCATCATCATCGGCGTGGCGGGCGCGGGGCAGGAGATCAGCACCCGGCCGTTCCAGTTGGTCACCGGCCGCGTGTGGAAGGGCAGCGCGTTCGGCGGGGCTCGCGGCCGCACGGACGTGCCGAAGATCGTCGACTGGTACATGGACGGGAAGATCCAGGTGGACCCGCTCATCACCCACACGCTGAAGCTGGAGGAGATCAACCACGGCTTCGACCTGATGCACGAGGGCAAGTCCATCCGCAGCGTGGTGAAGTACGCATGAGCGCGGTGACTCCGACGCTCGTCAGCGAGCACGCGTGCTTCGGGGGGACGCAGTCCTTCTGGAAGCACCCGTCCGAGGCCTGCGGCGGTGAGATGCGCTTCAGCGTCTACACGCCACCCCAGGCGAAGCACGGCAAGGTGCCGGTGCTCTACTACCTGGCCGGCCTCACCTGCACGGAGGAGACCTTCCCCACCAAGGGCGGCGCGCAGCGCGTGGCGGCGGAGCTGGGGTTGATGCTCGTGGCGCCGGACACCAGTCCTCGCGGCGCGGGCATCCCGGGCGAGGACTCGGACTGGGACTTCGGCACCGGCGCGGGCTTCTACCTGGACGCCACGCAGGAGCCGTGGAGGGCGCGCTACCGCATGGGCACGTACGTGACGAAGGAGCTGCCCGGCATCCTCGGCGCGCACTTCCCCGCGCGCATGGACCGCGAGGGCATCTTCGGGCACTCCATGGGTGGACACGGCGCGCTCGTCACGGCGTTGCGCGACCCGGGCCGGTACCGGTCCGTGTCCGCGTTCGCGCCCATCGGGGCTCCCATCCGCAGCCCCTGGGGCAAGAAGGCCTTTGGCGGCTACCTGGGCCCGGATGAGCAGACGTGGCGCGAGTACGACGCCACGGAGCTCCTGAAGGCCGGCCGGCGCGTGCCGGCGCTGCTCGTGGACCAGGGGACGAAGGACAAGTTCCTGCCGGATCAGCTCCACCCGCACCTCCTCAAGGAGGCCTGCGAGGCGGCGGGCCAGCCCCTCACCCTGCGCATGCAGGAGGGCTACGACCACGGCTACTACTTCGTCTCCACGTTCATGGAAGACCACCTGCGCCACCACGGCGCGGCGCTGAACGAGGGCTGAAAAGCCCTTCCGCGCCCCGGGCTTCCACCGCCCGGGGCGCCCCCTGCCCCGCAATCCCCCTTCCCTCTCCGGCCCGGACGTGGGAGGCGTGGGGCATGAGTGCTTCCTTCAAGTCCCTGGGCCTGTCCCCCGAAACGCTGGGCGCCGTGAAGCGTGCCCGCTTCGGCGCTCCCACGCCCATCCAGGCGCAGGCCATCCCGCCCGCGCTGTCCGGCCGCGACGTCATCGGCTGCGCGGCCACCGGCACCGGCAAGACGGCCGCCTACCTGCTCCCCATGATTGAACGCTTCGCGGGCGAGCGCGGCACGCTGGGCCTCATCCTCACCCCCACCCGCGAGCTGGCGCAGCAGGTGACGGAGCAGGCCCGCTTCTTCGGCGAGTCCCTGCGCGTCCTGCCCACGCTCATCGTCGGCGGCGAGGACATGAACGCGCAGGTGGACGCGCTGCGCGAGCGCCCCACCCTCATCGTCGCCACGCCGGGCCGGCTCGTGGACCTGCTGGGCGTCAAGGCCGTGAACCTGTCGCGCATCCGCACCCTGGTGCTGGACGAGGCGGACCGGATGCTCGACATGGGCTTCCTGCCGCAGATCAACCAGATCCTCCACGCGCTGCCCCGCGACCGCCAGACGCTGCTGTTCTCCGCCACCCTGGGCGCGGACGTGACGCGCTTCGGCCAGCGCGCCCTGCACAAGCCCGTGCGCGTGGAGGTGACGCCCAGCGGGACGCCCGCGCCCCGCGCCGAACAGCACCTCTACATCGTGAAGCCCGAGGAGAAGTGGCCCCTGCTGCTCACGCTCCTCGCGCAGGACCAGGCCAGCGCGCTCGTGTTCGTGCGCACCCAGCAGCGCGCGGACAAGATGAAGGAGCTGCTCGCCGCCGCGGGCCACAAGTCCGCCGCCCTGCACGCGGGCCGCACGCAGGCCCAGCGGCGTCAGGCGCTGGAGGGCTTCCGCCGCGGGCAGTACCGCTGCCTCGTGGCCACCGACCTCGCGGCGCGCGGACTGGACGTGGATGACATTGGCCACGTCATCAGCCTGGACGTGCCGCACGGGCCGGAGGACTACGTGCACCGCATCGGCCGCACCGCTCGCGCGGCGGCCAGTGGACGGGCGTCACTCTTCGCGCTGGAGGTCGAGCGCCGCACGCTCCAGGACATCGAGCGCATCATCCGCCAGGAGCTCCCCCGCACGGAGGTGCCTCGCAAGGACCCCCTCTTCAAGCGGGAGATGGAGGCATGGCTGGCGAAGCAGCGCGACCCGGGGCCTCGCCAGGCGGACCATGGAAGCTCCAAGCGGCCCGAAGGCGCGGCGCCCGGGCGGCATGCCCGGACGCACGGCAAGGGCCGGCCGAAGGGCCCCAGCGGTCAGTGATCGTGGTCGTCGTCGGGGCCGTGCGCGTGGCCGTGCTCGAGCTCCTCGGGCGTGGCGGCGCGCACTTCCTTGATGGTGACCTCGAAGTGCAGCTCCTTGCCGGCGAACGGGTGGTTGAAGTCCACCAGCACCGTGTCCTTGCGCACCTCCTTGACCAGGAAGTCGACCTCGTCCCCTTCCGGGTCCGTGGCGCTCAGGATGCCGCCGGCCTTGATCTCCAGGTCCTCGGGGAACTCCGTCCGGGGGACCTCTTCGACGCCCTCGGGGTCGTAGTCGCCGTAGCCGTCCGCCGCGGAGACGACCGTCTTCAGCGACTCGCCCGCGGCCTTGCCCTCCAGCGCCTTCTCCAGGCCGGGGACGATCTCCTCGTAGCCGTGCAGGTAGACGAGCGGATCGCCTGCCTCGCTCTCGTCCACGATCTTCCCGTCGCCGAGGTGCAGCTTGTAATCAATGGCGACAACACTGTCCTTGCCGATTTTCATGGGGCCCTCATAGCGCATTCAGTCATGTCGAGGTGGAAGGATGATGCCCACCGTTACCGCGTGCACACGGACGTCCTACCAACGCATGCGCAGCTCGAAGCGGCCGCGCCCGTCGTCGGTCTCCAGCACCGCGCTGGGTTCGCGGCCCCGGCCTGCCGCAGGGCCTCCTCGCAGCACCCCGCCGCGGCCTCCGCCGGGAAGGGGTAGCCCTGGAATGTCACGCGCCAGTCCCTGGGCCCCAACTCCAGGGAGGTGATCTCCACCGGCTCCATCACCGAGCGGAAGCTCAGCGCCACCCGCTTCATGGCGCGCTCCGGGCCCGCGATCTTCAGGGCCACGTTCACCACCTTGCCCACCAGCGTCTCGAAGTAGCCGCGCACCAGGTCCCGGCCCATCTGCCGCAGCGCTTCCTGCCGCGGCCGGTCCGCGTAGGCGGCCTGCAACACCAGGTTCTGGCAGCGCAGGAACACCGACGCCGGATAGCTGGCCCGGGGGCGGTCCGGGTCATAGCCCGCCGCCGCCATGCGCTCGCGCAGGGACGCGTCCAATCGCACGCAGCGCAGGAGCGATTCGAACAGCGTGGACTGGATGACGACCTCGGCCGGGGACATGTGCGCTCGAAGTGGGGAAAAGCGTTGAAACCGGTAAGGCGCGCGACACTACCCTTTCGGGTCATGGAAGCGAGCCCCCTGGCGATGTCACGTCCAGCGCTTGTCGTTTCAAGGCCTTGGGGCGCCCAGGGGGGCAACCGTCCGTCCCCGGAAACGATTTCCGAGCAGGGCCGTCCGTGAGCCAGACGATGGAAGGCGTCACGGACGAAGCGCTCATGGACCAGTTCTGTCAGGGAAACGAGCCGGCGTTCGAGGCGCTGTTCGCCCGGCATGCCGGGCGTGTGCACGGCTTCCTCGCCCGCATGGTGAGGGACGGGCCGCTGGCGGAGGACCTCATGCAGACGACCTTCCTGTCCGTCATCCGCGCCCGGGGCCGCTACGAGCGGGGCACGCGCTTCACCCCCTGGCTGCTCACCATCGCGGCGAACGCGGCCCGGGACGCGCTGCGGCACCAGCAGCACGTGGACGCGCACGCGCACGCTCCGCCGGAAGGCCCCACGGCGGTGCCCGCGCCGGACGGCGACCCGGCCATGCGCCGGCGCATCGAGGACGCGCTCCAGCAACTGCCCGTGGAGCAGCGCGAGGCGGTGGTGCTGAGCAAGCTGGAGGGCTGGTCCTTCGAGGAGATCGCCCAGATGCGAGGCATCCGCGCGGGCGCGGCCCGGCTGCGGGCGCACCGGGGTTACGAGAGGCTGCGCGAGCTGCTGGGCGGACTGGAGGACGTGTCATGAGTTCGCTCCGG
>NZ_JBKGHJ010000382.1:0-8599 GCF_046520365.1 Corallococcus sp. 4LFB | reverse complement strand
CTCCGCCACGCCCGTGGCCCGGCTGACGCCCGCCGCCCCGGCGATCCCCACCCTCCGGGGCCCGACGCCCGTCGCCCCCGCGACGCCGGCCGTGGCCGCCGCCCCCGTGACGGCCAACCACCTGCGCCCCACGGACGACGCGCTGTTCGAAGTGCAGGGGGGCGGCTTCGCCTCCTCCACCAACTCCTTCGTGGAGGGCGAACACCGCGTCATCATCCACACCGTCGAAGGCCAGGTGAAGCGCGGCACCATCCGCGACGCGGACCTCCTGGAGGACACCATCTCCCTGGAGCAGCAGAGCGGCTTCGCCCCGGAGCGCATCCCCGGCAAGCGCGTGAAGGCCATCTTCTTCATGCTCGCCGCGGGCGCGCGTCAGCCGCAGGCGGAGGGCTCGAAGATCCGCGTCACCTTCAACGACGGCCGCCAGGTGGCCGGCTTCTCCCAGGACTTCAAGGGCCCCACCCCGGGCTTCTTCGTCGTCCCCGCCGACACCCGCACCAACACCGCGCGCATCTTCATCTACCGCGCCAGCGTGCAGGCCGTCGCCGAGGGCTGAAGCCCCCCCCCGGGGCGGCCCCCGCCGCCCCACACGCCGCACGAAAAAGAGGGGCCCCGGTCACCCGAGGCCCCTCTCTTCATTTCAGCTTGGGCGAAGAGGACGCGGACTACTTCGTGTCCTTGGCCGCCGGCGCCGCCGCCTCGGGCTTCTTCGTGGTCTCCAGGTCCAGGGTGATGGTCACGTCGTCACCCACCGCCACGCCGCCGGCCTCCAGCGCCTTGTTCCAGGTCAGGCCGAAGTCGCTGCGCTTGATCTTCGTGGTCGCCGTGGCGCCGCGGCGCACGTTGCCCCACGCGTCCTTCGTCTCCGCCGTCGGGCCTTCCACGGCCAGCACCACGGGCCTGGTCACGCCGTGCATGGTCAGGTCGCCCGTGACGTTCAGCTTGTCCTTGCCGGCCTTCG
Source organism: Corallococcus sp. 4LFB (assembly GCF_046520365.1). NCBI lineage: Bacteria > Pseudomonadati > Myxococcota > Myxococcia > Myxococcales > Myxococcaceae > Corallococcus > Corallococcus sp. 4LFB. Next base: position 7,638 of record NZ_JBKGHJ010000382.1, on the reverse strand, counting down.
CGATCTTCGTGGACTTGAAGGTGATGGTCGGGAACTTCGCCACGTCGAAGAAGTCCGGGCTCTTCAGGTGCTCGTCGCGCTTGGGCTCGTTGGTGTTGATGGTGGTCGCGTCGATGGTCGTCTCGATGGTGGACTTGGTGATGTCCTTGTCATCCAGGTTGACGGTGCCCTTCACGTTGCTGAAGGAGCCGCGCACGGTGGACACCATCATGTGCTTCACGCCGAACTGCGCGCTGGAGTGCGACGAGTCGATCTCCCACGCGGACGCGAAGGCAAACGACGGGGCGGCGACGGCGAGCAGCGTGACGGCGGACTTGAGCGACAGCTTCATGGTGTGACTCCTTGGAGATTGCGGACTGCGAGGTTCAGGCGCGCAGCGCGAAGCTGCGCATGGACAAGGTTCCGTGATGGAAGCCCTCGAACACGGGGGTGATGCGGTCCTCGGGGAGGGCGGCTCCGAGGACGAAGTAAATCGGCAACCAATGCTCGGCGGATGGATGCGCGACCCGTGCATTCGGTGCATCCCTCCACGACTGAAGGCCTACGTCATCACGCGCGGCAAGTTTCCCGGCGACCCACGCGTCGAACTCGGCCGCCCATGGCTCAGCGGACGCCCGCTTGTTCCTGAAATTCACCCGGCGAAGGTTGTGCACCACCCCGCCGCTGCCCATGAGCAACACGCCCTGCGCGCGCAGCGGACGCAGCGCTTCCCCCATGCGCGCCACCTGCGCGGGCGTCGCGTCCGCCGGCAGCGACACCTGCAACACGGGCACGCGCGCCTCCGGGAAGGCATGCCGCAAGGGCACCCAGACGCCGTGATCCAATCCGCGCTCGCCGTCCGCCACCGCGGGCACGCCCGCCGAGGACAGCCGCGCCACCACGTCCTCGGCCAGGGACGGCGCACCGGGCGGCGCGTAACGCAGCCGGTACAGCTCCTCGGGGAAGCCGTGGAAGTCGTAGACGAGCGGCGGAGCGGCCATCGCGGTGACGTGCACGCGCGCGTCCGTCTCCCAGTGCGCGGACATCACCACCAGCGCCTTCACCGGGCCCGCGCCCTCACCGAAGCGCTGGAGTGCCTGGGGATACTCGTCCGCGTCCAGCGCCGTCATGGGCGAGCCGTGAGAGACGAACAGGGCCGGCGCCACCTGCCGGGCGACCGAGGGCCCAGGCCCCATCACCCCCGCCACCCCGGCCGCCGCCACCCCCTGCAGCACCTCGCGCCTGTCCACCCCGGAAGCCATCGTGGCGCCTTGTACTGCAACCCCGGGACCAGCGCACCCAACATGACAACCCCATGAAATCACACGGCTTCACATTCCAGCCCTTTGAAACGCCTCTCAGATTGATAGAGAGGCACATCAGTCTGAAAGACACCGGGAGACACCGTGGCGGGTCTGGAAGGGTTGGACTTGAGGGAGCTGCTCGCGTTCGAGCCGAAGGGCGGGGTCATCCGCTTCGCCGGCCAGCGGGCGCTGTTGATGGACCCGGTGGCGCTGGGGCTCTTGCGCAAGGAGCTCATCGGGATGCTGGGGATGACGGCCGCGCGAGGCATCTTCACGCGGCTGGGCTACGCGCACGGCTGGCGCACGGCGGAGGCGATGAAGACCGCGGTGCCGTGGCCGGACGAGGCGGAGTGGCGCCGCGCGGGCGGGCGGCTGCACACGCTGATGGGCCAGGTGCGCGTGGAGCGCATCGAGCGCACGGACAAGGACGGCCCGGAGCCCTTCGCGGAGGCGCAGTGGCGCGACTCCTACGAAGCCGAGCAGCACCTGCTCCACCTGGGACAGGCCGACCAGCCGGTGTGCTGGAGCCTCACCGGCTTCGCGTCCGGGTACCTGAGCTACTGCAACAACAAGCCCATCTACTGCGCGGAGCTCAAGTGCGTGGGCCATGGCGACGCCCTCTGCCACATCGTGGGCCGCCCCGAGGAGGAGTGGAGCACCGAGTGCACGGAGTTCCTGCGCTTCTATGAAACGCAGTGCATGGAGGGCGTGCTCGGGCAGGTGACGGAGGCGCTGCGGCAGGCGGAGCGCAAGCTGCGCGCGAAGCGGCAGTCGCTGGCGCGCGTGTCCGGCGTGACGGAGGACCCGGCGGGCATGGTGGCCCGCGCGGAGGCCATGCAGCGCGTGCTCAACCTGGCGCGGCGCTCGGCGAAGGTGGACACCACCATCCTCGTCACCGGGGAGAGCGGCGTGGGCAAGGAGCGAATCGCCCGGCTCATCCACGACGAGTCCGGCCGCGCGCCCAAGGCCTTCATCGCCGTGAACTGCGCCGCGGTGACGGAGAGCCTGCTGGAGAGCGAGCTGTTCGGCCACGCGAAGGGCGCCTTCACCGGCGCCACGCACGACCGGCCCGGCCTCTTCGAAGCCGCGCACGGCGGCACCCTCTTCCTGGACGAGGTGGGCGAGGTGCCCCCCGCCATGCAGGCCAAGCTGCTGCGCGCCCTCCAGGAGCGCGAGGTGCGCCGCGTGGGGGAGAACACCAGCCGCAAGGTGGACGTGCGCGTGGTGGCCGCCACCAACCGCGAGCTGTCCGAGGAGGTCCGCCTGGGCCGCTTCCGCCAGGACCTCTTCTACCGGCTGCGCGTCATCGAGCTGCGCATCCCGCCCCTGCGCGAGCGCAAGGAGGACATCCTCCCCCTGGCGCGGCTGCTGCTGGCGGAGGCCGGTGAGCGCCTGGGAAGGCGCGTGAATGGCCTGTCCCCGGACGCGGCGGATCAGCTCCTGCGCTACCCATGGCCGGGCAACGTGCGCGAGCTGGGCAACGCCATCGAGCGCGCGGTGGTGCTGTGCGAGGGCCCGCGCGTGGAGCGCGATGATTTGCCGGAGGAGGTGCGCGCCGCGCCGCCGCCGCTGGTGCCCACCGGCAACCCGCGCCGGCTGGAGGACATGGAGAAGGAGTACATCCTCGCGGTGCTGGCGCAGAACGGCGGCAACCGCTCACGCACCGCGGAGCAGCTGGACATCGGGGTGGCCACGCTCTACCGGAAGCTCAAGCAGTACGGCCACCCGGAGGCCGCGCACTAGCCGCGCGCGGCCCCCAGCCCTCTTCAGTTGAGGAACTGGTCGCGGTCCGGCCGGCGGTCGCGGTCCACCACGCGCAGGTGCTTGGAGCGGTCCCGGAGCTGCCGCTGCAGGCGCCAGTGCTGCAGCTGGAGCATCAGCCGCTTGGGGCTCGCGCCGCGCACGTACGCGAAGACGAGCACCAGGCTGATGAGCTCCGGGGCCAGCACCTGCCAGGCCGGCGCGGTGAGCAGCCGCAGCACGGTGAAGCCCGCGCCAATGGCCGCGAACCAGTTGCCCGTGAGCGGGATGCCCCAGAAGTTCGTCTGCCCCCGGCCAATCACCAGGCCGTAGGCCACCCACAGCACCGTCGTCATCACCGTGCCGCCGGCGTAGAGGCTGGCCATGGGCATCACCAGCGCCAGCAGCACCGTGATGAGGCCCGCGAGCACCGTGATGCCCACCGACGCCATCAAGAGGCGCCTGGACCCCCAGGTGGACTCCAGGAAGCCGCCGATGGACCAGATGATGATGCCGCCGAAGATGATGCCCAGCGGGTCCGTGGCGACGAACGCGTAGGTGAACAGCTGCCACACGCGCAGCTGCAGCACGTCCCCTGGGTTGAGCAGCAGCAGCACGCCCTGCCCCTGCCGCGTCGCCAGGAACAGCGCGGAGAACGCCACCAGCGCCACCGCCAGCTTGGCTGCCATCGAATCCAGGCCGGGGAAGCCGCCGCCGAAACCGCCGCCTCCACCCCGGTTGAAGCCCCGCATGGGTCGCATAGAGGCCCAAAGGTGGTGGAACAGCGCCCGGTGCGCAACCCCAAATCCAGAAACGATGAAGGGCGCCCCACCCTGGTGTCACCAGGGAGAAGCGCCCTCGCATCCCACGCCTTCTGAAAAGCCGGCCCTACGTCTTGTGGCGGTAGAAGAGCGTGATGGTCAGACAGTGAAACTCCTTGTCCGAGGACTGCGTGACGATCTTGTCCACGATCTCCACGGCGGAGTTCTCCTTCAGCCACTTGGTGATGTTCTCGCCCATGTTCTCGCGATCGCGCGCGAGCGTGGTGGAGAACACCTTGACGCCCGTGAAGCTGATAACGCCCATTCCAACCCTCGTGTCACCAGAGATTACAAATGTTTACCCCGAGTCGGGGGCGCCATCAAGAAACGGGCCCGACAATCCGGCCTCGGAGGCGCGTCCTGCCCCTCCGGGAGGCCCCTGACGGGCGGGGGCCCACCGTCCACTCGCCGACAGTGCGGCGGTGGGGGTGCCAGGCCCCTGGGGCGTCAGCGGCCCGCCGCGGCCCGGCGGGCCTGACAGGTGACCTCGTCCTTGCAGGCGGGACCGATGCCCTCCGGGTGGGCCGTCAGGGGCGTCTTGTCGCTCTCCTCCACGCCGCACACCACGCAGCGGCGCTTGCGGTTGCGGCGCTCGGCACGGCGCTGCTCGGCGATGGCCTTGGCCCGCTCGCGGGCCGTCTTCGCGTCCACCTCGTTGCTCATCTCACGTCCCGTCCGGAAGTCGTCTGCCCCGTACCCCGTCACCCACGCACGCGCGCCTAGAGCGCTTCGATCAGGACGGCGATGCCCTGGCCGCCACCGATGCAGGCGGACCCGATACCATAGCGGGCGCCCCGACGCTTCAGCTCGTACGCCAGCGTCATGGTGATGCGCGCCCCGGAGGCCCCCAGCGGGTGGCCCACGGCGATGGCGCCGCCGTTGACGTTGGTGGCGTCGCGTGGCAGGCCCAGCTCCTTCTCCACCGCCAGGTACTGGGGCGCGAAGGCCTCGTTGACCTCGAAGAGCTCCACGTCCGTGAGCTTCGCGTCCGCGCGCTGGAGCAGGTTGCGGATGGCCGGCGCGGGGCCGATGCCCATGATGCGCGGGTCGCAGCCGGACACGCCCCAGTTGACCAGCCGCGCCACGGGCTTCAGGCCGTGCTTCTCCACGAAGCCGCGCGTGGCCATCACCATGGAGCCCGCGCCGTCGCAGATGCCGCTGGCCGCGCCCGCGTGCACCACGCCGTCCTTCTTGAACACCTTGGGCAGCTTGCGCAGGCCCTCCACCGTGGTCTCCGGGCGGTTGTGCTCGTCCTTGGAAACCACCGTGTCGCCCTTCTTGCCCTTGAGCGTCACCGGCGAAATCTCGTCCGCCAGCCGGCCCGCCTCCTGCGCGGCGGCGAAGCGCTTCTGGGTGAGGACGGCGTACTGGTCCACGTCGTCCTGGGTGAGGCCGTAGTCCACCGCGAGCTGCTCGGCGGTGAGCGCCATGGCCTGGCCGGTGTAGCTGTCCGTGAGGGCCGTCCAGAGCATGTCCTCCAGGCCGCCCTTGCCCAGGGGGATTCCCCAGCGCGCGCCGCGGATGACGTGGGGCGCCTGGCTCATGGACTCCGTGCCGCCCGCGAGGACGGCCTGCGCGCCGCCCGTCAGCATCATCTCCGCGGCCGTGACGAAGGCCTGGAAGCCGGAGCCGCACAGCCGGTTGACGCCCAGCGCGGGCACCGGCACCGGCACGCCCGCGCGCAGGCCCACGTGGCGCGGCAGGTAGATGGCGTCCGCGCTCGTCTGGACGACGTTGCCGTACACCACGTGCTCAATCTGCTCCGGGGAGACGCCCGCCTGGGCCAGGGCCGCCTTCGCGGACTCCACGGCCAGGTCGGTGGCGCTCAGGTCCTTGAGGCTGCCGCCGTAGGTACCGAACGGGGTGCGCTTGCCGGACAGGAAGTAGATTTCCTCGTTCTTGGACACGCTCTTCATGGTGCTCGTCTCCCTACTCTTCCGGGGCGCGCGGTGCACGCACGACGTGACGTGGAAAAGCGTCCAGGGGGCCGTCAGCCCGCGCGCTGGCCCAGGAAGGCGCTGGCGACGATGGCAAGCGCGATGGCCGTCCACAACAGCCCCTGGAGGTTCTGGCGGCGGATTTCCTTGCGCCCCAGCCCCTGGTACCAGGCCCGGGCCGTCTGGACGCGCCCCTCCCAGGTGAAGCCCTCCGCGCCCGCCGGGTCCAACCCCTCGAGTCGTCGCACATGCGCGCGCAACAGGCGCTCCGGTGCGGCGTCCTCCAGCGACCCGGAGCGGTAGCCGGGCACGTCCAGCGCGGGGCGCCGGTAGCTGGCGGTGACGACGAAGCCCCCGGTGGCCAGGGGCGTCAGCAGGTAGAGCCGGGGCAGCAGGTCGCCGCCCTCGTGGAGGGTGGCGAAGACGCGCTCGCCCGCGTGCGCCCAGTCGTAGGAGCGGGTGGCCTTCTGCAGGAGCGGCTTCTCCTCGTGGCTGCCCAGCGGCGTGAAGCCCAGCGCCTGGAGCTGGCCCGCCAGGGGGCCGAGCGCGTCCGGCAGGTCCATCTGGTCCGCCGGGGCCTCCGGCTCCACGCGGACGGTGTGGGGGAAGAGGTAGAGCAGCGCGCGCCAGAGGTTGAGGAACAGGAGCGCGCCGGCCAGCACCAGCCCGGCGACGGCCACCCCCAGCTGCCCGAGCACGTTCACGGACGGGGCTTTCCTTCCGGGCGCCGGGCGGCGGTGGCGGGCAGGTCCCTCCAGCGCGCCAGGTCCCCGGGGGTGAGCGGGTCGCGGCCCTCCAGGAAGCGCTCCAGGTGGCCCAGCGAGTCCACGCCCCAGAACATCTCGTCGTCCACCAGCACGGACGGCACGCCGAACGCGCCCCGGGCCAGCGCCTCCTCCGTGTTCTTGCGCACGCGGTCCTTCACCTCCGGCAGCTGCGCGCGCTCGAGCAGCGCCCGCGCGTCGAAGCCTCCTTCCGTCAGCACCGCGCCCACCTGCTCCGGCGTCTCGATGCCCCGGCCCTGGCCCCACGCGGCCGAGTAGAGCGCGGTGGTGAGCCGCGTGCGCTCCGCCACGTCGTCCACCGCGGCCGTCACGCGCAGGGACAACAGCGGGTTGAACGGGTGCGAGGGCGGCAGGCTGAACGGCGCGCCCTGCTCGTGCGCGATGCGGAAGCACTGCTTGAAGACGTAGACGCGCTTGGCGGGGATCTCCGCCGGGCCAATGGAGCCCACGGCGTTGAGCAGCCCCGCCAACAGCACCGGCACGGGCTCCAGCGCCCGCCCGTGCCGCGCCGCGATGGCGGGCATGCGGAGCCAGGCGAGGTAGGCATACGGGGACAGGTAGTCCAGGCAGAAGCGCAGGGGGGAGGAGGCCATGGCCCCCATCCTATGCACGACCCGGCCGTCAGGCGCTCTGCTTCACGTCCTCGTGCAGCTGGCGCGACAGCGGGCCGCGCAGCGACTGGGCCAGCTGCTGGAGGTACGTGGCCCGGGCGGTGGTGAAGGCCCGCTCGGCGATCTCCAGCTCCCGCATCACCTCTTGCGGCGTGCCGTAGCGCTCCGCGTGCTGCAGGTAGACGAGCCCCATCTGGAGCACGTTGCCGGTGGACTCCGCCAGGAGGCGCGCGCGGCGCAGGTGCGCGTCCCCCTCCTCCTGGGACACCAGCGGCGCCAGGGCGCGGCGGGCCAGGATTTCGTCCCAGGGGTTGGCGAACCGGGGGTCCAGGGCGCGATCGAGCGCGGCTTGCGCGGCGGCGAGCGCGGCGGGCAGCCGGCCCTGGTCGCGCTCGAAGCGCGACTGGTACACGCGCACCAGCGTCTCCATGCGCAGGCCGCCTGGCGCGCGGCCTCCAGCG
>NZ_JBKGHJ010000381.1:0-8600 GCF_046520365.1 Corallococcus sp. 4LFB | reverse complement strand
CGAATCCACCCGGCTGCACGCCGCGCCCCCCCACCGTCAGGGACACCTCCGGCCGGCGGCCTCCCGCGTGGCTCGGGTCGCGCAGCCACGTCACCGGCCCGTGAAGCAACGGCACCGTGCGCAGGTCCAGCGCGGGCACGGCGACCTCCTCCACCGTGGAGCCCTCGCTGACGAGCGTGTTGTTGCCCAGCAGCACCACCCGGTCCAACGCGTACGAGCGTGACAGCGGCGGCTGGAACGTCACCTGCGTCATCGGCGTGCGCTGGCCCGGCGGAACCTCCTTGCGCACGCGCAGCACACGCAGGGCTTCGCGATGGAGCCGCTCGGTGCCCTTCACGCCGCCGGGGCCCAGGCGCTCCACGTCCTCGGCCAGCACCAGCCAGTCCCCCGGCCGCACCGGAGGCTCCTGCGACGAGAGCCCGGACGCATCCGTCAGCGCCAGCAGGTAGACCGTGTCCGTGCCGGCTCCCGCCACGCCCAGCGGCCGGGCCACCCCCGCCTCCGCGCCGAAGGCGAGGTCCGCCCGGTTCAGCGCCTCACTGCCCTTGAGGATGACGAGCTGATCCCGCGCCTCCTGGATGAGGCTGTTCACGAAGGCATCCAGGAACGTGACCATTTGGTCCAGCCGCACGGCGTGCAACGCCGGGTCCTCGTCCGCGCAGGGAGCCAGGGCCGTCTCCAGCGCGGCCAGCGCCTCCGCCTGCCGCTTCTGGAGGTTGCGAAGCTGGCGCGCGAGGATCTCCTGCGACTCGGACAACGCCCCCACGGGACGGCCAGTCGGGGGCACCGCCTGCGCCACGACTTTCTGGGCCTCGCACAGCTGTTCACAGAGCGCGTCCAGGGTGCCCTTGCACGCGGCATCCCCGCCCAGGTCCAGCGTCTTCATCAGCGACGCCAGCTTGCGAGCATCCTGCTTCGCCCGAGCCACCCGCCGCTCCTCCAGCGGACCGTGGCGCTGCACCTCGATGCGGTCCTGGAGTCCCGCGACCACCGACCCCGGCCCGAAGATGCCACCCGTGGGCGCCGGAGCACCGGGCTCCCCCGCCTCGCCGGAAGGCGCACCGGTTCCGCCCCCCGTTCCCCCCGTGCCGCCTTCCGAGCCCGTGCCCCCCGTACCCGCGCCTCCGCCCGTCCCTGTCCCCGTGCCCGTCTCCCCGCCCGTGCGAGGAGGCAGGAACGCGCGAAGCTCGTTGAGCTCCGGCAGCAGGCGCAGGGGCGCGAGCGTCTCGAAGACGGCGGCGGCCTCCTCCCCCTCCGCCGCTGAGTTCACCGCCGTTCCAGCCGGCAGCGTCCCGCGCACGTTCGCCTTGCAGCGGAAGTGCTGGAGCCCCACCGCCGCGGTGCCCGGGCTCGGCCGGTAGCCGATGTGTCCGAGCAGCTTGGAGACGGAGTCCTCCAGCCGCGCGGTGGCGAGGAAGCCCTCCTCCGCCCACGCCTGCTGGTACGTCCACAGCACGTGCAGCGCCAGCGCCACGCTGTCGAGCAGCCCGCGGCCCAGGTCCACCGAGGATGGCGCCGCGTACGCGAGCGGGTTCCAGGTCGGCGCCTCGTCCAGCCGGGAGAAGACGATGCGCGCGGACGCTCCCAGCCGGGCGCGGAGCTGCTCATGCGTCAGCGCCTGGTGCGTGGAAGGAACGCGGCTCATCGCAACCCTCCGCAGACCTGCACCGTGAGGACGCCCTCGGAACCCGGCCAGTACCCTCCGCGCGCGGTGGCCACCTCCTCCGGTCCAATGGGGATGACGCCCGCCTCCAGCCGCTCCTGCGCGTGGGGCTCCAGCCGGCGGAAGCGCTTCACCCGCACCGCCGTCACGCCCGGCACGCGCAGCACCGCCTGGTACAGGTCCGCGAGCTGCACGTCGCCGTTCAGGCCGGAGCGGTCCGGATCCAACAGGCCCCCGTCACCCGCGATGGCGCCCACCACCGCGTCGCGCAATTGATCCGCCTGCGCGTGCGGCGCGGCGTCCACCTCCAGGTCCAGATCCAGCGGCACCCACCTGGGCGGCAGCGCTTCCACGTCCACGCCCAGCAGGCGGAGCTCCTCCAACCGCCGCCGCACCCCGGCCCAGCGGCGCAGCAGCTCGTCGCGGTCCAGCGTGTCCTCGTCGCGCAGCAGCACCGTCACGCGGATGACCGTGCGCAGGTCCCGGTCCACGGCGCGCGCGGAGGCCCCGGCGACCTCCGGCAGCTGCTGGAGCATGCGCACGTAGTCCTCGACGGTGACGGCGGACAAGGGCTGCGACACGCCCGCTGGCGCGCGGTAGCGGATGGAGTCGAGCGGCTCCGGATCGCGTCCCCCCACCGCGGGCAGCGGGTTGTCCACGCGCACCAGCCGGCGCACGTCGTCCATCGACTGGGCCAGCAGCTCGCCCGCGGACGCGGAGCGCTGCGGATCCAACGGCACCTGGAGCAGCCGCGTGAGCACGCCCTTCCCCACGTTCGCCAACGTCCCCAGGCCAATGCGCAGCGACAGCCCCAGCGTCGTCTCCCGGGGCGGCAGCGCGGCGCCGTTGACGCCATCGCCCCAGCGCAGGCTGGCACCGCCCGTGGGGGTCGCTCGCAGCACGACGACCTCATCTCCTGGCCCCTGGACGGACAGGTCGTCCACCAGCGTCCACGGGTCGTCCTCCACGCTCACCTGGAGCTGGGGCGTCCCGCGCCGGGCTTCATCTCCCGGCAACGGATACCCACAGGCCTGGACGCTGACCGGGTGGAACGGCAGGGCCCACTCGCGCTCCTGACTGCCGTCCACGACGGGTGACAGCAGCGCGCGCCACTGCGCCAGGCTGCGCGCGAAGGGCTCCGCCGAGTCCGCTTCGAAGCCCTCCGGAAGCGGTGTCACCGGCAGCCCGTGATGCGCGGGCACCACGTTGCCCAGCACCGTCGCGCGGGGCCCGGGCGCGGGGTCCCCCGGGGCCAGGAACGCCTCCGGCGCGAAGCGGCGGGGATCCCACCCGACGAAGGTCGTGTCGGTGGCGAGCGCCACGGACGTCACGCGCACCACGTGACCGCCCTCGCCGCGCCCTGGTAGAGGATGAGCCACCGGCCGGGCTCCAGCTCCGGGTAGAGGCCCGCGAGCGTGGCCCCGGTGTCCCCCGGCTGCACGGACTCCGCGAGCGTCATGGCCTCCAGCCGGGGGAAGTAGGACAGGGGCGACTCGGTGACGAACACCAGCGAGTGCTCGTCCGTGGTGGCGTTCGCCACCAGCGTGTCGGCCGGGAGCTCCAGCACGCCGCCCCCGGTGAGGAACTCCAGCGCGGTGGTGCCGGGCGGAAGCACCGGCAGGTGCAGCTCCTCCAGCCGGGCCTGCACCAGCGCGGCGAGCGCCGTGGCATCCAACCGGAAGCGCAGCATCACCGTGGCGGAGAGTCCGGGGTCCGGCACGTAGTCCAGGCCGCGCGCGTGGTCCTCCACGGAGCGCCGCAGCCGGGCGTCCTCCAGGAAGCCCTCCACCACCGCGCGCTCCTGCTGGTACGCCAGCGAGTCGAGCTGCGCGGCCACCGCCTCCAGCAGCATGGTCGTGAAGTCCGCGGGCCCCCGGTCCTCCCAGGGCGCCATCACCGTGCGGGCCCGCTCCAGCATCACCGCCAGCAGCGACTGCGCGTCACGCGCCCGGTAGTCCACCAACGCCCCGGGGGCGGGCCGCTCCGGCGCCGCGAGAAACGGGCGCGGCTGCGGATCCCGCACGTCACACCCCGGCACCACATCCGGAGCCCACGCCCCCACGAACGGCGCCGGGTCGTGAGGACCGTCGCCCGGCACGGGCACCGCCGCGCGCGAGATGGCGGCGTCGGGCACCAGCCGCAGGTCCACGGTCTCCGGGGGCGGCAGGCCCCCCGCGAGGAGCACCGGAGGCACCTCCGGAGCACCGGGCGTCCGGTACGGCAGCGGCCCCACCTCCAGGAACGGCAGGCCCGCGCCCTGCGCGAACAGCGCGGGCGAAGCGGACAGCTCCGCGTCCGTCTCCAGCACGAGCGGCGCGCCCACGATGGCCGTGAAGAGCGAGTCGTACGCGCGGATCTCCCCCGGCCCCAGCCGCAACCCATGCGCATGCCGGTGCCAGGTGAGCTGCGCCAGCAGCAGCTGCTCCGCCTGGAGCCAGCCCGCGTGCACCGACGTCCAGGCCTCGGTGCGCCGCACCAGCGCCGTGCGCAGCCCGCCCTCCAGTTGCAGCGCGGTGCCGGTGATGACGAAGAGGGAGCAGTCCTCGACGGCAAGCTCCCCCGGCGTGCCCACGTCCAGCACCGGCTCCAGACCGCCCAGCGGCGCGGCCACGTGCAGCCCCACGACGTCCGCATCGGAGGGGAACGCAGGCAGCGTCAGCGGTCCCACGACCGAAGCCGACAGAGCGTCCAGCGCGGCGATGAGCCAGTCCGACCACGCCGAGGCCGGCTGCGCGGCCACCGGAACCGGCGCGGCCGCTACCCGGCTCACCTCCACGTCGCGAACCGCCACCGGCTCCAGGGAAGGGCCGCCCAGCACCCGCATGCCCGTGGCACGCGAGCCGCCCGCGACGTCCTCCACCTGTCCGATGCCCGCTTCGATGCCCCGCCCGCCCAGCGCGAGCAGGCCCAGCGCGAACGCCCCCTGCACCCGCTGCACGGTGAAGCCGCGCACCTGCATCGCGCCCACGGAAGCCGCCAGCAGCCCGACGCTCCACTCCGTCCCCAGCGCCTTCACGTCGGTCACGGACACGTCCACGGCGGACAGGCCCTCGCCCTCCTCCCGGGCGACCAGCACCCGAGCGCCGGTCGCGCTGCCGCCGGACACCGCCGCCACCGTGAGCCCGGACATTTCCGCTCGGGTGAAGCCCGCCAGCTCCACGCCCACGCCCGCCCCCACGCCCACGACGTCCCGCACCGTCACGTCCGCCCACTGCGAGCGCTGACAGACCGCCCGCACGCCGAAGGCCTCGCCCACCGTGGCCTCCACGGCCCCGATGGACAGGCCCGTCACGCGGGCCTCCGCCGCCAGGAGCCGGAGCCCCGTCGCGTCCTCGCCCTTCGCCGCCGTCACCGTGAGCGAGTCGATGGCCACCGTGCCGTCCGGGGTCTCCACGCTCAGCGCCGAGCAGTCGCCCGAGGAGTTGGCGCTCACCGTGACGTCCGCCACCTCCACCCGCGCGCCCAGGAGGATCAACCCGGCCTCCACCGCCACCACCGTCACGCCCGCCAGGCCGGTGACGAGGCCCGTGACCTCGAGCGTTCCACCGTCGAGCCGCAGCGTCACACCCGGCCCACCCGTGAGCCGCAGCGCGTGCGCGGGCGTGCCGACGACAAGGTCCGTGGTGAGCACGCCCTCACCCACGGGCAGCACCCACTCCACCTCGCCCGGCGGCGTCGCCGGCAACGCGGCCTGCGCCGCCGCGAGCGACGCCTCCAGCGGCAATGACAGCAGGATGCGCACGCTCACGGCAGCGCCTCCAGGTCCCGGCGCACCGGCTCCGCGGGCTCCGCACCCGTGGCCCGCGACGCCTCCAGCACCAATGTCCGCGGGACGCGCGTGCTCACGGCGGCGCCTCCAGGTCCCGGCGGAACAGCTCCGCGTACTCCTCACCCGTCGCCAGCAGCGTGTAGAGGATGTCCACGTAGAGCGTCGCGTCCTCGGCGCTCACCTTCACCGCGTCCAGGCGCACCACGTCGCGCATGAACTCCTGCACGTTGAGGCGGATGATGTACTCGGCCGCGGCGGCGGCCTCCGGACTCGCGGCGCCGAACACCATCCGCTGCACGCCGCACCCGAAGCGCGGCCGGTTCACCCGCTCCCCGGGCAGCGTGAAGAGCAGCTGCTCCAGCTGCTGCCGGACGACCTGCGGGGTCCCCACCGTGCGGGGCGTGCCCAGGTCTCCCAGCTGGAAGGGGAAGTGCAGGCCGCGCCCCATCACGCCACCCCGTTGAGCGCGTCGCGCGCCAGGTCCACGTCCACCTCGTAGCGGGCCAGCGCCTCCGCCCACACCCAGCGGTGCCGCGCGCCGCGCACGTACCAGGTGCCGTCCATCAGCTTGCCCGCGCCCACCAGCCCCACCGGACGCCGCGCGCGGAGGATGCGCTCGTACCGCAGCCCCTGCACCGTGCCGTTCGCCTCCGCCAGCCAGTCCGCCTCGCGGTAGTCCGCCCACGCCAGGTTCTCCACCTCCGGCACGTCGTGCGGCACGTCCACGAACTGCAACCCCACCGCCTTCGTCTGGGGCCGCCTGGGCAGCACCGCCGCCATGCGCGCCTGGAGGATGTCCGCGCGGCTCGTCGTCCCCATGCGAGGAAAGCGCGGCGCCGTCACCACCGCGGAGCGGATGCGCCGCGTGCGCTCGTCGATGTGCTCTCCCCGCAGCTCCGTGGGCCGGTGGCTCTCCCAGCGCGCCTTGAGCTCGATGACGGACGGCGTGGAGCGCGGAATCAGCGACAGGTCCGGCTGCTTCGGCCCGTCCGGCCGGGGCAGGTGGAAGTGGCCCACGCACTCCGCCGCCGCGTTCGCGCCCGCGCCCACCGGGCCCTGCTTGCGCTCCACGAAGGCCTCGTAGCCGTTGCGCCGCGCCAGCCACCGGACGAGCGCCGCATCCGTGCCGCGCTGGAGCACCACCGCGCGCGCCGGGTCGCGCACCGGCGCCGTCTCCTGCACGTCCAGCGCGAAGCCGTATTCGCCGTAGAGCTGCCGCACGATGCCGGCGTCGGACAGCCCGCTGAACGACCGCGTGCGCTCCTCCAGGTGCATCAGGCACGACGCGTCCAGCCCGTACACCTCCAGCGACGAGTCCGGCACGCGCGACGGGCCGAAGTACGGCTCCACCGCGGTGATGTAGCCGTCGAACACCACCTCCTGCACGTCCGGCGCCTCGCTGTCCGGAGGCCCCAGCCCGAAGCTGATGGTGATGCGCTTGAGCAGCGCGAACCGGCCGTCCGCCAGCGCGTCCCAGTCCCCCGCGTCCGTGGGCGCCATGTCCAGCGACAGGTGGAAGGACGACGCGTCGTCGGTGCGCTCGTCCACCTCCAGGCGTGACACCCGGCCACGGGCGTCCGTCATGGGCTGCCCGTCCACCCAGAGCTGGAGGAACGCCGCGCGCTGCTCCGCCATCAGGGCTTCTCCGGGATGAGCAGCACCGTGCCCGGCACCAGGAGCGCCTCGGGCTCGAAGGTGGGGTTGGCGTCCACGATGCGCCACGCCTGGAACGGGTCGCTGAAGTAGCGCTGCGCGAGCAGGTCCAACCGGTCCCCCGCCACCACCTTGTGCAGGAGGGACGTGGGCACGCGCGGCGCCACGCGGGGCACGTACAGCGACACCGTGGCGCCCTCCGGGCCCAGCGGCACCGCGTACGTCGGCAGTTCCTTGTGTCGCGAGGAGGGGTCGCTCATGGCCTTCTCTTCAGCTCGTTCCGTTGAGCTTCACCTGCGGCGCCAGGGCCTGCGCGATGAGGGTGCTCGCGTCCGCGCCCTTCACCACCGCCAGGTCCTCCATCCGCAGGCGCAGGTCGCGCAGGTTGGCGAACGCCTGGGCCACCTTGTTGTTCGCCGCGTTCTCCCCCACCTCCAGGATGCGCATGCGCAGGTCCACCTCCGCGCGCAGCGGGTAGAGCGCCGGGTCGAATCTCTGCTCCACGATGGTCATGCCGGTGATGACCACCGGGAAGGTGCGCGGCCCCAGCATCAGCAAGAGCTCCGTGGGGTTGAGCGACACGAGCTTCGTCGCGGGCTTCTTCTCCTCCTCGCCCGTCTGGTCCTTGCCCAGCGCCATGCCCTCCAGGATGGCCAGCTCCGGCAGCACGCCCTGGGTGCCCGCCCCGCTCGAGTCGCGCAGCAGCGCCTCCGTCACGTCGAAGACGAGCTTGAGGGCAATGGTCTCGCTCTTGGCGTGCAGGCCGCCGCCGCGCTGGGCGTCGGTGAGGACCTTGGTCTGCTCGGGCGTCTTGCCGGGCTTCGTCTCCCACTGGCCCGCGCGCGTGCGCGTCACCGTCTCCGGGTTGTACTGGAAGCGCAGCGCGCGCACGGACGGCTCCGACTTCTTGTCGTCGGCCGTCTGCGGCAGCGTCACCAGCATGCCCTTCTGGAGCTGCTGGTCGAACGCGATGAGCGTCGGGTCCAGGTTGCGCGTCATCCGTTGCCCCGGGCACCGGTACCGGTCGACTCGCGCTGGGCCAGGCCGCGGGCGATGGCTTCGTTGTTCTTGTCCATCAGCGTCACCACCGTCTGGGTGAACAGCTTCATGAACTCCTTGGGGTTCTCCGGCACGCTGCGCAGCATCCACGCGAGCTCCCGCTCCAGCTCGCGGCGGGTGAGTCCGACCTGTCCTTGCACCGGGGGTGGGGCCATGGCGTGTGCGTCCTCTCTCGTCAGCTCCAGCCATCCACCAGCGGACGGCCTTCCAGCTCGTTGCGAAGCAGCTCCAGGTAGCGCCACCGCCGCGCCCGCGGCAGGGCCAGGATGTCCGCCTCCGACCAGTGGTAGTGGAAGGCCAGCACGTGCACCTCCGTCTCCAGCCGCGCCGCCCCGCCCCGCAGCTCGCGCGCCAGCAGCGCGAACGGATCCAGCTCCAGCTCCAGCCACGCGGCGCACTTCGGACAGCGCGCCAACAGCCCAGGTCCGGCGCGGACGAGCCCTCCACCAGCGCCAG
>NZ_JBKGHJ010000380.1:0-8625 GCF_046520365.1 Corallococcus sp. 4LFB | reverse complement strand
GCCAGCAGCCCAGCCGCACCGCTCGCGACGGCCGCGTGTCCTGCCATCGCCGCTCCGCGCACGGCGCGCAGTACGCCAGCTCCGCCAGCACCTCCGTGCACGCGCCGCACAGGAAGCCGCCGCAGCGCGTGCAGAGGGCCACCGCGGCCACGGCCGGATGCTGGCCACAGCGTGCACCCGCGAGGCTCGCGGCGGATCCGGCCATGCGGCTGGCCGCCTAGAAGCCCGGGGGCGGCGTGCGGGCCGCCAGCGCCGCGATGCCGTGGACGCCCATGCCCAGGAACACCGCCGTCAGCACCGTGCTGGCCACGAAGCCCGCGACGATGAGGTTCTTGCGCGGGTGCTCGAACTGGCTGAACGCGTAGACGAGCATGTAGCAGGGGATGAGCAGCACCATCACCCCGGTGCCCACGCTGCGGCGGAAGGCGTGCGTCAGCAGCAGGACCGCGCACACGAGCGAGACGACCCCGAACAGGATGGCGAGTGGCAGGAGCGGCACACCTGCCCCCTTAGCACGCCTTCGCCCCTTTCGCGGCGGGCGTGCGCATACTAAGGACGGCCCGCCGCCCACCCGCCGAGGAGGTCCCCGCCATGGCCCTGTTCAAGACGTTCCTCATCTTCATCCTGGCCGGCACCCTGCTGGGCACCTTCATCGCGTCGCTGGCGGCCCCCTCCTACATCGAGTGGAACAACAGCACGCCGCTCGCCACGCAGACCATGTGCAACCTGCCGGAGGTCGTGCGCAGCGTGACGGCGTCGCTGATGCACTCGCAGCTCATGGGCGCGGCCATCGGCGCGGGTGTGGGCCTGGTGGGCGCCATCCTCGCCGCCGTGCGCGCCCGGAGCCGCTCGAAGCAGGGTCCGGGCTCTCCGCCCCCCGCGGCCACCGCCGCCTGAGGCGGGCGCCGCTACTGCTTCGGCAGGACGTAGATGGCGGGCGACTGGCCCAGCAGCACGCCGCCGTTGCCATCCTCCACCTCCACGTAGAGGTGGATGGCCTCGTTGGGGTCCTCCGGCGGTGACGGCACCGTCCAGGTGGGCGTGGCGACGCTGGCGTCGCTGAACGCGCCCGCCGGGTTCGCGGGCACCTGCGTCCAGCGGTAGAAGATCTCGTCCTGGTCCTGGTCCGTCACCTCCAGCTGGAGCTGGATGACCGTGCCCTCCTCGAACTTGAGCCCGCCCGGCGTGGACGGCGAGCCCAGCGGGCGCGGTCCGGCGATGATGACGGGCTGGTGGTTGGGCGAGTAGCACCCGACGCTCCCCAGACCCAACGCGAGCAAGACGAACACGAACGAGCGAGAACGCGACATGGACTTCCTCCTGCTAGGAACGTCCACACCCTAATTCGGCCCCCCGCGTTCCGTATACCCACCCGGGGGCCCCGGCTGTTTCATCACCAGCGGATGAACGCGTCGCGGACCGCGCGCCAACTGTCGCGCGGCGCGCATCGCGCCCCGTGGGGAAAATCCCTCCCGCCAACAAGCCGGGGGGACGAGCGTCAACGCCTTCCCGCACGCCGCGCGAAGAGCCGCAGCTTGTCCGCGCGCGTGAGCCGCTTGATGGCGGCCTCCCGGCGCAGGGCGGCGCTCCGGTCCTGGGCGGGCTCGCTCCAGACCAGCGTCACCGGCAGCCGGGCCCGCGTGTACGCCGCCCCCTTGCCCCGGCCATGCGTGGCCAGGCGGCGCTCCAGGTTGTTGGTGGCGCCCGTGTACAGCGTGCCATCGCGGCAGCGCAGCATGTACACGGTCCAGGCGGCGGTAGGGGCTTCCGACACGGCGCCCCCACTCTACCGCCAGGACGGCGCACGTCAGGAGGGCTTCTGCCCGCCCCCACGCCTGCCCTTCATGCGCGCCAGCCGCCGCGTCTGGGCCCTCACCGCTTGCGTCTTCCGGACGCGCGCCATGACGTCCGACACCTGCGCCAGCGGATCCGTCCGCCACCCCGCCAGCACCTGCGTCTCATGCACCACGCCCACCAGACCGCCCCCTACCCCCACCACCCCCACCACCTGCACGTGGTACTGCTCCATCACCTTCAAGGCCCCCAGCAGTGTGTCTGTGGGAAAAACTGTGGCGATGAAGGACGACAATGCTTCCCTGAACCCCCGGACCTGCCCCATTTCCGCGACCTCCCGAGATGCGCTCACATTCCCTGCAACTGTCCTGCCGTCCCGGGAAAGTCCGCCAGCGACACTCCGGCATCGCCCGGGCGTCGGGCGTAGACTGAAGGCGTGACATCACGACAGGCAGCGGCACCCCGGTTGAGCCGGATGGCGGACCTCTTCACCAAGGCGGTCGAGCGGAGCAAGGAGGGGTTGCTGACCCTCAGCTTCAAGCCGGACGAGCTGTACCGGGTGCCCACGGACGACGGAGCCGCCATCGCGCTGGGGCGCTACCACCCTCGGGGGGAGCGCCGGTTCGCGGAGCCCGTCCTGCTGTGCCACGGGCTGGGAGCCAACCGCTTCCACATGGACTTCAACGAGCAGTACAGCCTGGCGCGCTACCTGGCGCGGGCGGGGTTCGAGACCTGGGTCATCGAGCTGCGCGGCCGGGGGCTCGCGGGGGCCTGCGCGGACTGGAATTTTGATGATCAGGCGGAACACGACGTGAGAACGGCCTTGCGCACCGTGATGTCCACGGGTGCCCAGCAAGTGCTCTGGGTGGGCCACTCCAAGGGCGGGCTGATGCTCTATGCCCACCTGGCCCGCAACCCCCAGGCACCGGTGAAGGCGGCGGTGTCCCTGGGCGCCCCCTTCACCTTCGCGGTGCAGCCGGGCCTGCGAGCGTTCGTGCAGCGGGTGGAGCCCCTGCTCAAGCTCAAGGTCATCCCTACCCGCCGTGTCACCAGCATCGCCTTCTTCGGGGCGCCGCCGGGGCCGCTCACCCGGTACATGATGCTGGCGGACAACATGGATCCGCAGGTGGTGCGCTGGGCGCTGGCCAACGTGCCCGCGGACGTGGCCGGGGGCGTGGGACGGCAGTTCGCCAGGTGGATCACCACCAGCCAGTTCACCACCTTCGACGGGAGCTTCGACTACCGCGAGCCGCTCGCCGGGGTGAGGATTCCCTTCCTGCTCATCGCCGGCAGCCGGGACCTGCTCGCGCCGCCGCTGGCGGTGGCCCGGGCGAAGGAGCACCTGGGGGGCCCGGTGAAGATGCTGGTCGCCGGGCGCGGCCACGGCTTCGCGGCGGACTACGGCCACGCGGACCTCATCCTGGGCCGCAAGGCGCCGGATGAAATCTTCCCCCAGGTGGAGGCCTTCCTGTCCTCCAACGCCACCCCGCTCTAGGCAGGGTGCCCCTGCCCGGAGCGCCGGTTGTCCGGGCCCGCCCGGCGTGCTACCCGGAAGGCCGCTCCATGGGCCCATCCGTTCGCTTCCCATCCCGGCCGTGACGACCCGCTTGAAAGCCCGGCGGCCCGGCACCACCGTGGAAGGTCCCCCGTCCCCTCCCCCGAGGCCCCCGCGCATGCGTCCCGCTTCCCTCCGCGCCTCCCTCCCGTCGTGGTCCGCCGTCGTCACCCTGGGAGCCGCCCTGGGAGTGCTGGGGCTGACGGGCTGCCGGCAGCAAACCCAGAAGGGGCCGGACCCCACGGTGGTGGCCACCGTGAACGGCGAGTCGCTCAGCCGGACGGACTTCGAACAGGAGCTGGCGCGGGAGCTGGCCACCACGGAGGGCCCGGAGCCCACGCCCGAGGAGGTGGAGCCCTTCAAGCGGGCGCTCGTGGACACGCTGGTGAAGCGGATGCTGCTGCTCCAGGCCGCGAAGCAGAACAACATCGCCGTGACCCCGGAGGAGGTGGACCGGGGCGTGCTGCGGCTGTCGGGGGACTACCCCGCGGGCAACTTCAATGAGGTGCTCGCCCAGGGGCAGCTGTCCATGGCGGAGCTGCGCGCGCGGGAGGCGAGCCGGCTCACCATCGAGAAGCTCTTCACCCACCACGTCTATTCGCGCGTGGCGGTGACGGAGGAGGAGCTGCGCGCGTACTACGCGGCGCACGAGGCGGACTTCCAGGAGCCGGAGGAGGTCCACGCGGCGCAGATGGTGGTGAAGGGGCTGGACGAGGCGCGCAAGCTCCAGGCGCAGCTCAAGGCGGGCAAGAAGTTCTCCGACCTCGCGCGGCGCTATTCGCTCAGCGCGGACGCCAAGGTGGGGGGCGACCTGGGCTTCTTCCCCCGGGGACAGATGCCGCCGGCCTTCGACGAGGTGGTATTCAAGCTGGGGGTGGGGCAGGTTTCGGACGTGGTGTCCACGGAGTACGGCTACCACCTGTTCAAGGTGCTGGAGCGCAGGGCGCCGAGGAAGCGGGAGCTGGCGGAGGTGCGCTCGAAGGTGGAGGGGCGCCTGCTGGAGGCCAAGCGGGCGGCGGCGCAGGAGGCGTTCGAGAAGGAGCTGCGCGACAAGGCCCAGGTGGTGGTGAACGAGGCCACGCTGCAGACCATCCGCGGGCGGCCGGCGCCGCAGGCGGCGAAGTGAAGGACTTTTCCGGGGGCCGGTGGGTTGGCCTGGCCGGTGTCATGGTGTTCAAGAGGGTCGTTGCGATGAAGAACCTGGTGGCGTTCCTGGCGGCGGTGATGCTCCTCACGGGTGGCACGTCCGCCCGCGCGGAGCTGGTGGACAAGGTGGCGGCGGTGGTGAACCGCGACGTCATCCCGCTGTCGGAGGTGCAGCAGCGCGCCGCGCCGGAGCTCCAGCGCGTGAACTCCGAAATCGACCCGCGCAAGCGCGCCGAGGCCCGCGCGCAGCTGATGAAGACCGCGCTGGACACGCTCATCGGCGAGAAGCTGATGGAGGGCGAGGTCGCGCAGCTGGGCATCACCACCACCGAGGCGGAGGTGGATGAGCTGGTGCAGGACGTGCTCAAGCAGAACAACGTCAGCGACATCGCCCAGTTCGAGCAGCTGCTCAAGAACGAGGGGTTCACGCTCGCCAGCTACAAGGACATGCTGCGCAAGCGCGTGGTGCGCGACAAGCTGCTGCGCATGAAGGTGGGCCCCAAGGTGAAGGTCACCGAGGAGGACCTGAAGGCCGCGTACACGCAGTACACGCGCCTGGAGAGCGAGGACGTGGAGGTGCACGCCCGCCACATCCTGGTGCAGGTGGACGCCAAGGCCACGCCGGAGCAGGTGGCCGCCGCGAAGCAGAAGGCGGAGGGCATCGCGCAGGAGGCCCGCCGGCCGGGCATGGACTTCGCGGCCCTGGCACGCGCCCGCAGCGAGGGCCCCAGCGCGGCGGACGGCGGCGACCTGGGCTACTTCAAGCGCGGCGTGATGGTGCCCGCCTTCGAGAAGGCCGCCTTCAACCTCAAGGAGGGGGAGGTCAGCGAGCCCATCCGCACCAACTTCGGCTGGCACGTCCTGAAGGTGGAGGAGCGCCGCAACGTGTCCGTGGCCTCCTACGAGGAGATGAAGCCGAAGCTGGAGGCCAAGCTCCTCAACGAGAAGACGGAGAAGTTCCTGGACCAGTACGTCCAGGAGCTGCGCTCCAAGGCCAACGTCGAAGTGAAGATGTGAGCCCGTCCCCGGTGGCCCTGGCTGCCGCGCTGCCGCGCGTGGGCATCTCGCTGGGGGACGTGTCGGGCATCGGGCCGGAGGTGACGGCCCTGGCGCTGGCGAAGCCCGCGGTGCGCCGCGCGCTGGTGCCCGTCCTCTTCGGAGACGGGCCCACGCTGGACGGCTTCCCCCTCTTCCGCCGCTTCCCGCGCGTGGCCCTGGAGGACCTGGGCCGCACGGCGGGGCCGGCGGTGGTGGAGGTGACGCGCCTGGCCCAGAAGCACCGCGTGCCGGGCAAGCCCACGCGCGAGGGCGGCAAGGCGCAGTACGCGTACGTGCGGGCCGCCATCGACGCGATGCGCGCGGGGACGGTGGACGCGCTGTGCACCGCGCCCGTCTCCAAGGAGGAGATTTCGCGCGCGGGCATCCCGTTCATGGGCCACACGGAGGTGCTGGCGGACGCGTTCGGCGTGGACGTGATGATGATGATGGACGGGCCGCGCGTGCGCATCGCGCTGGCGACGAACCACGTCCCCCTCTCCGCGCTGCCGAAGCTGCTCACGGTGGAGAAGCTGGTGGCGCAGCTCCAGCTGCTGTCGCGCGCGCTACAGCCGGTGGTGGGGCGCAAGCCGCGCATCGCCGTGCTGGGGCTCAACCCGCATGCGGGCGAGGGCGGGATGCTGGGGCGCGAGGAGGTGGAGGTGATTGGTCCCGCCATCCGCGCCGCCCGGGCGAAGCGGGTGGATGCGCACGGGCCCATCCCCGCGGACGGGCTGTTCGCCCGGCCCGACGAGGTGGGCGCGAAGTACGACGTGGTGCTGGCCATGTACCACGACCAGGGACTCATCCCGGCCAAGGCGCTGGACTTCGAGCGCACGGTGAACGTGACGCTGGGCCTGCCGGTGCCGCGCACGTCGCCGGACCACGGGACCGCCTATGCCATCGCCGGCACGGGGACCGCGAGCTGCGTGCCCATGATGGAGGCGCTGCTCAAGGCGGCCCGGCTTTCGGGGCGAGCCGCGCGTCCAGGTGCCGCGCCAGGTCCTCGCCGTCCTCCTTCGGGTCGATGAGCTTCGCGTGCGTGCCCCGCGCCGTGGCGTCGGGGACGACGAGCACGGTGACCTTCCCCGTGGGGCAGTGACCCAGGCAGGACGCGGGGATGAGCAGCGTCTTGTCCGCCAGGCCGTGGGCCTTGAGGGCCTCGCGCACCCGGCGCGGAAGGTCCACCCCGCCCGCGTCCACCGGCAGCCGCATCAGGCAGCGGTGACACAGGTGCAACTCGATGGGGTCTGGGTCCTCCCGCGCGGCCATGCCTCAATCTAGCGCTGGAACCGCTTGTCGAGCTTGCGAAGCTGGCTCTCCCACCCCGCGGACGCTCGCTGCGTCCACTCCCCGCTGTGCAGGGCGTCCGCGGTCACGGTCATCCGCACGCTGTCGCCCTGCACGTGGAGGTCCACCCCGGTGGAGACGGTGTACGGCGCGACGCCTGGGATGAAGTCCACCGCGTGCCGGTACGCGATGCGGCGCTGGGGCGTCACCTCCGTGAACGTCAGGCTGCTGGGGGTGGAGGTGGGCATGCCCGCCTGCTTCATGAAGGCGACCTGCTCCGGCGCGGTGGCGATCATGTCGTAGCGCAAGAGGCCGCCCGGACGCGCGTCCAGCTCGTGCACCTTCACGGAGAAGCCCTCCGGGCCCCACCAGGACTCGAAGCCGTCCTTCGTCGTCCACAGCGCCCACACCTCGGCGAGCGTCGCGGGATAGGTCCGCTCGAACGTGAAGGTGCCGCGCTTCGGGGTTTCGGTCTGGGTCGTCATGGGGGTTCTTCCTCGGACTTGGGGGTGGCCATGCGTGCCTTCCGTCTTCGCTCGAGCGCCTGACCGAACCGGTCGAGCCGGGCCTCCCAGAGGCCGCGATACCCGGTGACCCAGGCATCGAGCTCCTGGAAGGGCTCCGGACGCAGCGAGTACAGCCGCTTCGTGCCCTCGGGGCGGACCTGGACGAAGCCCGCCTCCTGGAGGATCCCCAGGTGACGGGAGACACCCGACTGCTGGATGTCGACCCGCGCCACCAGGTCGTTCACCGACAGCTCGCCGCCCTTCAGCGCCTCGACGATGCGGCGGCGCGTGGGGTCGGCCAGGGTCTGGAAGACGTCAACATTCATGGACGTGAATATACATATCCGTGAATATTCTGGTTGTCCAGCGCCCTTCGGGTGGGCCTGCCTGGAGGCCGGGCGGGCTAGAAGACGAAGGGGAAGCGCACGGGGGCGTTCATCGCGACGCGGTGCACGGGGAACTTCCAGCCGCGCACCTGGTCCTCGATGCAGCCGGCGAGCGGGGAGCCCTTCAGGGCTTCGGTCTCCATGGCCACGCCGGACACGGAGCCGGCGGTGTCCACGGACCAGCGCACCTGGAAGCGGCCGCCGCTCTCCAGCGCGGTGCCGGCCTTGAAGCTCTGGACGCAGGCGGCGATGGCGGGCTGGTTCGTGACGACCACGTTGGTGACGTCCGCGGGCGTGAGCTGCTCGCGCTCGGAGGTCGGGGCGGGCGGGATGTAGACGGTCTTCTCCTGGGCCTTCTTCGGGGCGGAGGCCTCCGGGGACTCCGCTTCGTCGGTGAAGCCGAGCTCGCGGGCGAAGTCCTCGTCGATTTCGGACTCGGGCTGCGCGGCCTCCTCGGCCTCGGCTTGGGCGGCGGCCTGACGGGCCTGGGCCAGCTCCTCCTCGGAGATCTCCCCGCCGAAGGACAGCTCACGGGCCTCGCCGGTGTCCTCGGGCGCTTCGAGCGTGGCCGCGCGCTGGGCCACGGGGGCCTTCTTCTTCGTCACCGGAGCGGGCTGCGTGGACGGCGTGGGGTCCGGGGCCAGCGTGTGCAGGCCGGTGGTCAGGCCCGCGCTCGCGGGGCCCGCGAGGACCGGCGTGTTCGGGGTGAGCGCCTGCGCGGCGCGCTGCGCGTCCGTCAGCGAGGGCGTGTTCACGCCGCCCGCGAGGGACTGCTGGAAGTCCGGCGTGGCCTGCGTGCCGGGCACGCCGAAGGAGGCCTGCGGGCCCGCGAAGCCCTGCGTGCCCGGCTGAGCCATCGAGCCCGACGAAGCACCGGCGAAGCCCTGCGTGCCCGGCTGAGCCACCGCGAAGC
>NZ_JBKGHJ010000037.1:0-30041 GCF_046520365.1 Corallococcus sp. 4LFB | reverse complement strand
CGGGGGCGTGGTGTAAGGTCACGGGCCCTTCCGGCGCTCCCTTCCTGGGGCGCCCCGCCGGCCTCCACCGCCGGGTGCCGCCGCGCGCGCTCTACTTCCGAACGGGCCTCCTCCGGGGCCAGCCCTCCGGCGACCAGTGCCCGGGCCAGCGCCTCGCCGGGCACGCCACGCAGCAGGTTCTCCGACAGCCACGCATCCCACGAGGGTGACAGGGCCATGGCCCCACTCTAGGCCACCCGCGAAGCCGCACGGAAAGGGGGCCCTCCGCCCACATGCCCTACAGGGTCAGCGCGCCCTTGAGGCCCAGCACCACGACGTCGCGCGCGGCCTCGTCAGCGCCGGGGCGGATGTACTGGAGGTTGGGCCGCAGCACGAGCCACGCCGTCGCGTGGAGGCTGTAGTACAGCTCGCCCACGTACTCCGTGCGCGGCACCCGCGCGGTGGGGTCCCGCGCCTGCTTCAGCCGCTGCGCGGTGACGTAGCGTCCGTTGGAGTGCGTGGCGCCCAGCGCGAAGCCCACGTCGTCCTCCGTCCGGCCGAAGACGCCCGTGTACCCCAGGCCCACCGTGTACTGGCCGTCCTGCGTGGAGGTGTCCCGGTCCGCGTGCGTCAGGCGCACGAACAGGTTGAGCCCCTGCGCCGCGTTCTCCGCGCCCAGCACGTGCGTGAGCTGCTGGCGCGCGACGAAGTACAGGCCATACCGCCCCTCGCGCTCCACGCCGGTCAGCAGCACGTCGGGCGCGTTGGACGTGTCGTACCAGGCGCCCAGCTTGTAGAGCCCCTCCAGCAGCCCGCCCTGGAACGTCGGGTTCCACCCCAGCTCCAGGGGCAGCATCACGCCCGTCGCCCCGTTGAAGCGCCCCAGGAAGAAGGCCTCCTCCAGGTTGCGCGGGTTCACCTCGTACGCGGCCAGCTGCACGTAGGCCACCTTCGCCACGTCCAGGCGCAGCCGCGTGCCCCACTGGCTCACCGGCCAGTTGAACCAGTAGTTGCCCACGATGTTGCCGGGCTGCGCGCCGCAGAAGCTCAGGTTCTGGAAGTCGCAGGGGAAGTCCGCGGTGTCCTCGCCCATGGTGACGCGGCCCAGCTTCAGGTGCACCCGCTCGCCCCAGAAGAGCTGGTCGTACCAGAGCTGCGTCAGGCGCCCCACGTTGCCGCGCCCGTACACCTCCTGCACCAGCTGGAGGTTGCCCAGCGCCATGTCCACGTTCAGGTTGTTGCCGTTGCGGTGCGTGAACGTGAACTGGAAGGTGCCGCCCTTGAGCCCCGCCAGCTTCTCCAGGTCCAGGCCCAGCCCCACGTTGAACTGGCCCGCCTGCCGCAGCGCATGCCCCTTGCCGCCGCGCGCGTTGTAGGCCAGCTCCGTCACGTAGCGGACCTGCAGCGCGACGCCCAGCTCGTAGAGCAGCCCGCGCGCCCCGCCCCATCCCCCGGTGAGGCCCGGGGGCATCCTCGTCTCGGCGGCGAAGGCCGGGCCCGCGCACAGCAGGGCCCACGCCATCACCCACGCCGCCCCGCACCGTCCCCGCATCGCACCCGCCCTCGCGCACGCCACGGGTGCTCAATGGCAACGGATGCCAGGATGTCCAGCCGTGCCAGGGGGCCGTCCGTCGCCTTCCCGCCACTCCCCCAAGCCTCGCGAAGGGCCCGGGTGCGGCGAGGAACGAAGCGGCGCGCCGGGAGTGTCCTCCACCCGGCGCACGCCCCCTGCCAGGGGTGCGGCTACTTCTGCGGCAGCGGCACCGTGCGCACGTGCAGGTCGCGCAGCTGCTTCTCGTCCACGTCGCCGGGGGCGCCCGTCATCGTGTCCGTGCCCGTCTTCGTCTTGGGGAACGGGATCACGTCGCGCAGGGACTCCGCGCCCGTCAGCAGCATCACCAGGCGGTCCATGCCCAGCGCGATGCCGCCGTGCGGGGGCGCGCCGAACTTGAGCGCGTCCAGCAGGAAGCCGAACTTCACGCGCGCCTCCTCCTCCTGGATGCCCAGCGCCTTGAACACCTCGCTCTGCACCTTCGGGTCATGCAGGCGGATGGAGCCGCCGCCAATCTCGAAGCCGTTGAGCACCACGTCGTAGCGGTGGCACTTCACGCGGCCGGGGTCGGTCCCCAGGTACTGCACGTCCTCGTCGTGCGGCCGGGTGAAGGCGTGGTGCGCCGCGGCCCAGGTGTTCGTCTCCTCGTCGAACTCGAAGAGGGGCGGGTTCACCACCCAGAGGAACTTCCACTGGCCGCCGCTGCCGTACTCCGGGATGAGCCCCAGCTTCTTCGCCACGTGCACGCGCAGGTTCGCCATCACCGTGTGCACCAGCGACTCGCGGCCGAACTGGAACAGGATGAGGTCGCCCGTCTTCGCGTTCACGGCCTGGTTGATGGCCTGCCGCAGCGCCGGCGTAATCGTCTTGGACAGCGGGGACTGGGTCCACTCACCGCCCTCGCCCACCTTCGCGCGCGCCAGGCCCTTCGCGCCCGCCTGCTTCGCGAAGTCCTCCAGCTTGTCGCTCTCCGCGCGCGACAGCGCCTTTTCCGCCGGGACGACCATCGCCTTGACGATGCCCTTGTCCTGCACCGCGTCCCACATCATGGGCACGCCGCCCGCGGCGCCGTGCTCGCGGATGACGTCGGTGAGCACCACGTGCTCCAGCCCGAAGCGCAGGTCCGGCTTGTCGTTGCCGTACTTCGCCATGGACTCGTAGAAGTCCATGCGCATGAAGGGCGTCGGGATGTCGATGCCCAGCACCTCGCCCCACAGCTTCTTCAGCAGCCCTTCGATGATGGTGAAGATGTCGTCCTGGGTGACGAAGCTCATCTCCACGTCGATCTGCGTGAACTCCGGCTGCCGGTCCAGGCGCAGGTCCTCGTCGCGGAAGCACTTCACGATCTGGAAGTACCGGTCGAAGCCCGCCACCATGAACAGCTGCTTGTAGAGCTGCGGGCTCTCCGCCAGCGCGTAGAACTTGCCCGGGTTCAGGCGGCTGGGGACCAGGAAGTTGCGCGCGCCGCCCGGCGTGTACTTGCCCATGAAGGGCGTCTCCAGCTCCAGGAAGCCGTTGCCCGCCATGTACGAACGCGCCAGCGTGTTCATCTTCGAGCGCGTCATCAGCGTCCGCTGGAGGGGCCCGCGGCGCAGGTCCAGGTAGCGGTGCGCCAGGCGCTTCTCCTCGGAGGTGTCCACGTTGTCCTCGATGAGGAACGGCGTGGGCTCCGAGCGGTTGAAGATGGTCAGGTCCGAGGCCTTCACCTCGATCTCCCCCGTCTTCATCTTCGGGTTCACGTTCTTGCCGCGCGACAGCACCTTGCCCTTGATGCCGATGCAGTACTCCAGGCGCAGGTGGCCGGCCGTCTCGTGGGCCTCCTTGCTGTCCGGCTCGAACACCACCTGGGTGAGCCCTTCGCGGTCCCGCAGGTCGATGAACACCGCGCCGCCATGGTCGCGGCGGTTGTGCACCCAGCCGAAGAGGACCACCTCTTCGCCAACGTTCGCGGCCGTGAGCTGACCGCAGGTGTGGGTACGCTTGACCTCGGAAATGAACGGGACCGCCATGGAGACCGCCTGCGTTTGGTTCGGGAAGGAAGGCCGGGCACCATACCGGATCGTGGAAACGACGCGTCAAGGAATCCATGGCTCCTCCGCCCCCGTGTTTTCACCCGCTTCTCACTCGGAAGACGGGCGCTTGAGCAGGCAGGCGCGCACGTCCCCGCAACCCCGAAAAGCTTCCCGGGTTGGAGCCTGCATGCTGGTGCTGCTGGCGTTGCTGGGGGCGAGCCCCACCTGGGCGGCGGAGGCCGCGGACAGCTCCGTCGCGCTCGAGGCGAGCGGCGGCCACGGCTATGCCCTCTGGAGCCTGCTGGGCGACGTGGGCGTGGGCGAGGCGACCTTCGTCACGCTGGGCTACACCGGCGCGCGGCCGGAGTCCGGCACCGCGGCCACCCACCAGCTCTCCGTGGGCCTGGACCACCTCGCGGGCAGGCACTGGCTGCTGTCCGGCGCCGTCAGCCTGGGCCTGTCCAAGGGCTCCGACACGGAGCTCACCCCGGAGCGCCCCCGCCTCAACCTCCCCGGCCTCAGCGCCCGCACGGGCTACGGCAGCCAGGCGATGCAGCTGGGGGCGGCCTGGGACTCGGCGGGCTTCGACACCTGGGAGTACGGCCTGGACGCGGGCGTGGGCGTCAGCCGCTACCCGCTGCGCCGCCAGCTCTTCACCGTCGCGGAGGGCGCCCCCACGGAGCGCTACGCGCAGGAGGACATCCTCTGGTCGGCCCGGCCCTCTCTGGGCGCGCGGCTGCTCTGGGACGGCCGCTGGGAGCTGGGGCTGCGCGGGGGCTACGCCTTCTACAGCGAGGACCCGCTCACCGCGGGCCAGTTCACCGACGCGGAAGCCGACGCGCTGGCGGACCGGCTCGAGGACCGGGCCGCGCCCGGAAGGCCCTGGCGGGCCTGCGCCTGCGCCAGCTGCGCGACCTGGGCGCGGTCGTGACGCGGCGCCTGGGAGAGGTCAACGCCGGCACCGGCTTTCCCTCCGCCCCGGTCCGCTGGGACGTGAAGCCGTCCCTCTCCTGGCGCCTCACCCCGGCCGTGAGGGGGCAGGTGTCCTACGCCTTCACCCGGTACGTGGCCGGCCAGGGCGTGGCCCACGTGCTGGCCACCCGGTGGACGGTGCGCCTGGGCGACGCGGTGCGGCTGTGGGCCTCCGTGGCCCTCCAGCGGGACGTGCCCCAGGACACCCCGGCGCAGGCCTCCGGCCTGCTCACACTCGGGGGGGAATACACGTTCTGAGCGGTCCGGAGTAAAACGGGCGTCATGCTCCGAACAGTCATCACCGCCGCCGTCGGGCTGACCCTGGCCACGGGCTGCGCGCCGGACAGCGAGGCCCCCGTGAAGGTCTCCGTCCTGTCCCGCTCCAGCAATGGCCAGTACGTCCCCACGCAGGTCGAACTCACCACCATCGAGGACGTCGTCGGCCTGAAGGGCACCGTCGGTGACCTCCAGGGTGGCGCCCGCATCGTCATCGACGTGAACGACCCCGGGCTCCAGAACGCCACGGAGGACACCATCGCGGAGGTGCTGCTCAAGAAGCCCGGCCACGACGTGAAGGCCAGCTACATCACCCAGAAGGATGAGAAGACGGGCGAGGACGTCCTCTGGCCCGCGGACTTCCACTCCTGGAACATGGTGACCTCGTATTACAACCTCGAGCGCGCCAACGAGTACTTCCGCACCGTCGCCAACGTGAAGGTCGCGTCCTTCGAGCCCGCGCCGACGCTCTACTACTTCCCGGACTTCGTCCAGACGCAGCTGAGCAAGGACCCGGCGCGCGACAACGCCATCTTCTACCCGGTGCTCCAGTCGTTCCTGGTGCTGCCGTTCGACAAGATTCAACGCGCCCCGCTGCCCCTCAACGCGGCGGTGATGGCGCACGAGTACTCGCACCTCGTGTTCAACCGGCTGTCGTACGCCGGCCAGTCGCTGCCCCTGGCGCTGGCCACCTGGGGCTCGGACTCGCCCAGCCAGGGCGCCAACGTGCTCAAGGCCTTTGACGAGGGCCTGGCGGACTACCACGCCTACGGCGCCACCTGCCGCAGCCCCAGCGGGTGCGACCCCCGCTTCATGGCGCCCTCCTTCGACGGCGGCCCCTACGCCGGCGTCACCGACGCGCGGGACCTGTCCAACGGCAACCGCTGCATGAGCGCCATCCTGTATGAGCGCGTGCGGCAGCAGGACCTGAACAGCTTCTCCGCGGACGGCGCCGAGTACCAGGTGGGCACGCTGCTGGCGACCGCGCTCTACCAGGCGGGCCGCTCCACCGGGCAGGAGGCCCAGCTGCAGCGCGACATCGTCTCCTCGTACTACGACACGAACCCCGCCACCCCGGGCATCTACCAGTACACCCAGCAGGTGCTGGGGGATCAGACGCTGTTCACGCTGGCCGTCCCCGCGCGGGCCATCATCTCGCACATCACCGACCTGGAGCTGCGCAAGGCCGTCTGCAACGAGTTCATGGACCACCTGCAGATTCCGCGCGCGGACCTCATCGGCGACAACCTCTGCCCGGCCAGCGCGGCGGGCGGCACCACCTGCCCCAGCATCTTCCAGTGAGGCCCGCTCCCTTGAACACCTGGCTCAAGGCCTGCCTCGCCGGCAGCCTGCTCATCTCCCCCGCCGCCTTCGCCCAGAGCGCGGACGACGACGACCCCTACGCCTACCCGGAGCAGGAGGCCGAACGCGCCCAGGAGAAGGCCCGGAAGGAAGACGACGACGCCTACGAGCGGCGCCGCAAGCTGGTGGATGAGACGGACGAGTTCCGCGAAGCCTCCGAGCGCGAGAACGACGACGGCTTCCATGCCATGGCCCGCCTGGACGACCCCAGCCTGGGCGTCGCGGTGGAGCTCGTCGGCGGCGTGCTGCTGGTGGACAGCGCCCGCGGCGACTTCTCCGACAACAAGCCCGGCCTGGGCGTGCGCGCCACCTGGGAGTTCGGCCGCAACTTCTTCACGGAGAACGCGACCCTGCGCGAGGCCCTCTTCGCGGACCTGCGCTGGCTCTACGGCAGCCTCAGTGACGGCACGGAATTCATCAAGGGGGACACGCGGCTTCACTACTTCACGCTCGCGCCCGCCTGGCTGTTCCGCTTCGGCGACTCGCCCTACGGTCTGTTCCTCCAGGCCGGTGGTGGACTCGCCTACCAGAACACCGGCATCACCGTGGGCGACGACGAAACCAAGGTGAACGGCCTCAAGCCCGTGGTCCAGTACGGCCTGGGCATCCGCGGCCGGCCCGCCCTGTCGCGCACGCTGAACCTCACCTTCCGCCTGGAAGCCATGGGCCTGCGGCGCGGCTACGCCAACGACGTCTTCATCGGCGGCAGCGCCGGCGTCGGCTTCTAGCGCCCGCCCCCGGACGTCCCCTCGGCCCCCGCGCCCTTCCCACCCGGGAAGCGGTGGCGGGGGCTGAACTTTTTCCCCCTTCTGCCCTCCCTCCAGCGCCGCGATGCTGGGTCTTCCAAGGAGATGGACCCCTGGCACGGCCCCTGCTTACATTTGCCCCGGGTGGGGGAGTCAGGGGCGTCGGGCTGGAGGTGGAAGATGAACGGTGGTCAGGACCAGGAACAGGGCAACACGCGGCACTGGGATCCGGTGTGCGGCCGGCACCTGGAGGCCCCGGAGGGCCATCCCTCGTCGGAGTACAAGAAGCGCCGGTACTTCTTCTGTTCGGAGGGCTGCCGCACCGCCTTCGAGCGTCAGGCGGAGCGCTTCCGCCTCAACGAGCTGGCGAGGGCCGGCGCGCTGATGTCGCCGGGCCGGGTGCGCTGGGGGCTCGCGTAGCGGGTACGGCGCGCGTCAGGCGGCCTGACGCACGTCCTTGAGGCGCAGGGACAGCTTGCGCTGGCCGCGGAAGGTGTCGAAGCCGGCCTGGAAGGCCAGGTCCACCGGCCCCTCCACCAGCCCCACGCGGTCCGCCATGCCGAAGCCAATGGCATCCAGCTCCGGCGCGTCCACGAGCGCGAGCTTGAGGTGCCCCGCGCCGCTGGCGCCGGACTTCGCGGGCAGCACGCGCGGCCGGGCCTGCTGGCCGCGCAGCACCAGCACCGGCTCCGGGTTGCCCTGGCCAAAGGGCCCCAGCTTCTGCAGCGACTCCACCGCCGTCGCGTCCAGGTCGCGGGGGTTCACCACCGCGTCCACGCGGCAGCGCGGAATCAGGTCCTCGGGCGTCAGGCGCTGGAGCGCAATCCTGGCGAACGCCTCGCGGAAGGCAGGCAGCTGCTTCGCGTCCACGGTGAGGCCGGCGGCGTGCTTGTGCCCGCCGTAGCGCATGAGCAGGTCCGAGCAGCCCGTGAGCGCGTCGTACAGGTGGAACGCCTCGATGCTGCGCGCCGAGCCCTTCCCCACCCCGTCCTTCACGCCCACCATCACCGTGGGCCGGTGGTAGCGCTCCACCACGCGCGACGCGACGATGCCGATGACGCCCGGGTGCCAGCCCTCGTCGTAGAGCACCAGCCCGCGCGAGTCCTTGTGCTCCTCCGCCTGCGCCAGCGCCTGCGTGAGGATGCCGCTCTCGATGCCCTGCCGCTCCGCGTTCGCGCGATCCAACACCTGCGCCAGCGAGCGCGCCGTCTCCAGGGAGTCCGCGCACAACAGCTGGAGGCCCAGGGACGCGTCGTGCAGGCGGCCCGCGGCGTTGATGCGGGCCCCAGGCGGAAGCCCACCTGCCCCGCGGTGACGGACGCGTCCGGCTCCATGCCGGCCACCTCCTTCAGCGCGCGGATGCCGGGCCGGCGGCCCTGGGACAGCTCCTGGAGGCCGTGCGCCACGAGGATGCGGTTGGCGCCGGTGAGCGGCACCACGTCCGCCACGGTGGCCAGCGCCACCAGGTCCATCAGCGCCTTGAGGTTGGGCTCCTTGCGCGTGGCGAAGAAGCCGTCGTCGCGCAGCCGCTTGCGCAGGCCCATGCACAGGTTGAAGGCCACGCCCGCCGCGCACAGCACCTTGGTGGGGTACTCGCAGCCGGGCTGGTGCGGGTTGAGCACCGCCGTGGCGGGCGGCAGCGTGGGCGGCACCGTGTGGTGGTCCACCACCACCACGTCCAGGCCCAGCTCCTTCGCGCGGGCAATCTCCGCCACGGAGGTGATGCCGCAGTCCAGCGTCACCAGCAGGCGCGTGCCGTCCTGCGCGATGCGCTCCACCGCGCCCAGGTTGAGGCCGTAGCCCTCGTCCAGCCGGTGCGGGATGTACGTGGCGGGGGCAGCGCCCAGCTCCTTGAGGAACAGGTACATGAGCGACGTGGAGGACACGCCGTCCACGTCGTAGTCCCCGTACAGCGTCACCTTCTCCTTGAGCCGCACCGCGCGCAGCACGCGCTCCACCGCGGGGCCCATGCCCTTCATCCGGAACGGGTCCGGCAGGTCCGCCAGCCGGTCCGACAGGAAGGCCGACGCCGCCTCCGGCGTGCGGTAGCCCCGGTGGAGCAACACCCTCGCCGCCAACGGGTGCAGCGACAGCTCACCCGCAAGCGAACCGACCTCCTGCTCGACGACATCTGGAAGCAACCACCGCATGGAGGAGGACAGTACCTCAGACGTCCGACCAAGGCAGTCCAACCCGTCCACTCACACCTCCCTCCTGCACGCATGTTCAGCCGGGCGCTCGCCTGCCTTCCTGCCGTCGACCTGCACGGCGGGTGCGCGGTGCCCAGCTTGAGTGCACACCCGTGGACAGGGAGGTCCGCATGCTTCGCAGGTTTCTCCAGGGCGGTGCCCTGCTGGCCGTCGTGTTGGGCGCCGGGCCCGCGCTCGCGCAGAAGAAGCAGGGGGACGTGAACGTCTTTCTGCGCGGCGGCATTGGCGACTACACGGGCGACCTGGGCGACCTGTCGAGCACCGGCCCGCAGTGGGGCCTCACGCTCAACCTCCAGCCCACCACCTTCCTCGGCTTCGAGGTCGGCTACGAGGGCTCGCAGAACAAGGTCTCCGACACGCGCCTCTTCGACGCGCCCTCGCTGGTGCGCAACGGCGGCAGCGCGCTGGTGAAGGTGTCGCCGCCCTTCCTCACCGCGGTGCGCCCCTTCGCGGGCGTGGGCCTGGGCCTGTCCTACGTGGACGTGCGCGGCGCGGGCGCGGGGCTCTACGACTCCGACTTGATGGAGGAGGTGCCGCTCGCGGTGGGCCTGGAGTTCAACACCGGCGGCCTCACGGCGGGCGTGCGCGGCACGTACCGTCTCCTCATCGACCAGGACTTCGCGAATGTCACCTCGACGGACGACAACGGCGGCGGCCTGATGGACGCGTCGCTCACGCTGGGCGCGCGCTTCTGAAAGCGAAGGGCCCTCGCTCCCACGCCTGGGAGGAGGGCCCTCGTCACTTCAAGGCACCGGCGACGGCTCAGGCCGTCTTCGGCTCCTTGGCGCCGTGGTGCGCCTCGCGGGCGTGCGCGCGCTCGTCCAGCCAGATGACCAGCGGGCTGGCGATGTACACGGACGAGTACGTGCCCACGAGGATGCCCACCAGCATCGCCATGGCGAAGTCGAAGATTTCGCCCACGCCGAAGATGAGCAGACCGATGAGCGACAGCGCCGTCACGCCGGAGGTGAGGATGGTGCGGCCCAGCGTGTCGTTGACGGCGATGTTGATGATCTCCGGCAGCGGCTTGCCCTTGTACTTCGCCATGTCCTCGCGGATGCGGTCGTAGACGACGATGGTGTCGTTCACCGAGTAGCCCACCACCGTGAGCAGCGCGGCGATGGACGTGAGGTTGAACTCGCGCCGGGTCACCAGGTAGTAGCCCGCCACCATGATGACGTCGTGCACCATGGCCAGCAGCGCGCCCGGGCCGAACTTGAAGTCGAAGCGGAACGCCACGTAGATGAGGATGGCGACCATGGCGTACACCAGCGCCATGATGCCGCGGTTGCGCAGCTGCTTGCCCACCTGCGGGCCCACGTAGTCCACGCGGCGCTGCTCGAAGTTGGGCTTGTCCAGCCCCGCGCCCAGCGCCGAGTACACCTTGTCCGCCATGCCGCTCGCGACGACCTGGTAGTCGTAGCCGGTGCCGCCCTGGTTCGCGCCCAGGTCACGCACCTCCTGCACGCCGATGCCCGCGCCCTCGACGGCCTTCTTCACCGCCTCCGCGGACATGGGCTGCATGGAGCGGAAGTTGACGATGCCGTTCGCCATGTCCGCGTAGACGTTGCGCGTCTCGCCCAGTCCCTGGATGGCCGTCTTCGCGCGCTCGGCGTTCTCGTCCGTGAGCTGCGTGACGCCGCCCATGCGCAGCAGGAAGGAGTTCTCGTCCGCCGAGCCGATGCCCTGGACGCTGACGTCGTGCAGCCCGCCGGCCTGGGCCTTCTCCCGGACCTGTGCCGCGGTGGTGGGCGTGTTGTACTTCAGCTCCACCACCGTGCCGCCGGCGAAGTCCACGCCGAAGTTGAACCCCACCGCGGCGATGCCGACGATGATGGCCAGGTTGATCAGCGTCGAGATGAAGAGCGCCGGCTTGCGCTTTCCAATGAAGTCGATGTGCGTCTTGTGCTTGAGAATCTGCATGGCGGATTTCCCGAAGGCGCTGGGGGCCGGTTAGACGGACACCGACTGCGCGTTGCGGCCGTGGACGAAGTAGGTCGTGATGACGCGCGTCACGACGATGGACGTGAACAGCGACGCCAGCAGGCCCACGATGAGCGTGGTGGCGAAGCCGCGAATCGGCCCCGTTCCCGTGAAGAACAGGATGAAGCCCGCGAGCAGCGTCGTCACGTGCGCGTCGAAGATGGTCCAGAAGGCGCGGTCGTAACCCTGGTCCACCGCCGCGCGCGCGGACTTGCCGTGGGAGAGCTCCTCGCGGATGCGCTCGTTGATGAGCACGTTCGCGTCCACCGCGATGCCCAGCGTCAGCACGAAGCCCGCGATGCCCGGCAGGGTCAGCGTGGCGTTGAAGAACGCCAGGCCCGCCAGGATGAGCAGGCCGTTGAGGAGGAGCGCCACGTCCGCGATGAGGCCGGACTTGCGGTAGTAGAGGGCCATGAACACGACGACGAGCGCCAGGCCCACCAGCGCGGCCAGGCTGCCCTTCTTGATGAGCTCGTCGCCCAGCGTCGCGCCCACCTGGCGGATCTCCCCCACCGTCACCGGCGCGGGCAGCGCGCCGGCCTTGAGCACCAGCGCCAGCGTCTGCGCCTCGCCCAGCCACTCATCGAAGCTGCGCGCACCGGCGCGGCCCATGGTGATGCGCGCGCGGCCGCCGCCAATCTTCTCGTTGATGCGCGGGGCGGTCTGCACGTTGTCGTCCAGCACGATGGCCATCCGGCGGCCCACGGCGGCCTCGGTGAGCTTCTCGAACTCACGCGCGCCGGCCGGGTCGAACGCGATGTTCACCTCCGGCTCGTTCATCTGGCTGACGGACGCGTCCGCGCCGGACAGGCTCTCGCCCGTGAGCGGCACGTTCTTGTCCAAGAGGTAGCTGCGGTACGCGATGCAGTCGTTCTTCTTCACCGGGTTCGCCACGCACTCGGTGACGACGTCGCGGCCCTCCGGCGTCTTGTCCTTCGCGTACGCCAGCAGCGCCTCGCGGTTGGGCGAGGACAGCTGCGGGAAGCCCTCGTCCTCCACCAGGGTGATCTTGCTCTCCGCCGGGGGCGGGTTCTGCTGGAACATCTGCGCGAACACCTGGGGGTTGGTGTCGTCCACCATCCGGAACTCCAGCTGCGCGGTGGTGCCCACCAGCTCCTTGGCCTGCTCCGGGTTGCTGCGGCCGGGCAGCGAAATCTGGATGGAGTCCGTGCCCAGCTTGCGCACGTCCACTTCGGCCACGCCCCACTTGTCGATGCGGCGGCGGATGACGAGCATGGCCTGGTCCACGGCCTCGTCACGGAAGCGGTTCACCTGGCCCTCGTCCGGCTTGAGCACCAGCGTGCCGCCGTTGCGCTCCTCCAGGGAGAAGTCCGTGAAGGTGGCGAGCACCTCCTTCTCGATGGCGTCCATGGTCGCCGGGTCCTTCGCGGTCAGCGTCAGCTGCAGCCGCTCCGGATCCGTGTCCGCCGTCACCTCGCCCAGCTTCTTGTCGTTGACGTAGGTGGCGATCTGCTGCCCGCGGCGCTCGGTGCGCTTCTGCAGGGCCGTCTTGGTGTCCACCCGCATCACCATGTGGATGCCGCCCTGCAGGTCCAGCCCCAGGTTGAGGCGGTACTTCGCGGGGGGCGCCCACGCCGGCAGCCGCTGCTCCAGCACGGCGATGTTGTTGCGCTCGGCGCGGTCCAACACCACCAGCGAGTAGTACGTCGGGACGAGGAACCAGATGGTCCCCAGCGTCACCGCGACAATCAGTCCGAACTTCCACCACCAGCCGCGGTCCATTACTTCTCCTCCTTCTTCTCGGCGGGGAGCGCCGCCGGGGCGCCCGCCACCGGAACGGATCCCTTCGCACTGACAGCCGACTTGAGCACGCGCACGCGCACCCCGCTGGCGACCTCCAGCGTCACGGTGGAGTCGTCCACCTGGTGGATGCGACCGAGGATGCCGCCGGACGTCACGACGTCATCCCCCTTCTTCAGCCCCGCGAGCAGGTTGCGGTGCTCCTTGAGCTGCTTCTGCTGGGGGCGGATCATCACGAAGTACATGATGGCCACCAGCACGGCGAGGAAGCCGAAGGTCCCCAGGGGAGAACCGGCCCCGGCCTGCGCGAGAATCAGGAAACTGTCAGCCACGTACTGCCTCGTCGTTTGGAAGGGAGGACTCGGGATAGCGGCCCCGACCCGGCGTACGGGTGGGGTCAAAACATCCGAAAGGGTGGCCTCTTAGCAAGGGCGCCCCATGTGAGCAAGTGAACGCCGGAAGCGCGGTAATCCCGTTGCCCGCTCACCGGCCGCCTTTGCGTTCGGCCTCCTGTGCCACGGCCTTGGCCCGGAAGTCCCGGGCGAACGCGGCGAAGCGGTCCTCGGCGATGGCGCGCCGCACCTGGGCCATCAGGTCCAGGAAGTAGTGGAGGTTGTGCAGGGTGTTGAGCCGCATCGCCAGGATTTCGCCCGCGGCGAAGAGGTGCCGCAGGTAGGACCGGCTGAACGTGCGGCAGGTGTAGCACGAGCACGCCGGGTCCACCGGGCGAGGGTCCCTGGCGTAGGCCGCGTTGCGGATGACCAGCTTGCCCTCCGAGGTGAAGAGCAGGCCGTTGCGCGCGCACCGCGTGGGCAGCACGCAGTCGAACATGTCCACGCCCTGCTCCACGCACGTCACCAGGTCCAGCGGCGTGCCCACGCCCATGAGGTAGCGCGGCTTGTCCCGGGGCAGGAGCGGCGCCGAGTACGCCACGCCCGCGTGCATCGCCTCCGGGGCCTCGCCCACGGAGTAGCCGCCCAGCGCGTAGCCGGGCAGGTCCACCGCGCAGATCTCCTCCGCGTGGCGCTTGCGCAGGTCCTCGTGGAGGCCGCCCTGCACGATGCCGAAGAGCGACGAGCGCTCGCGGCTCCACGCCTTCACGCACCGGTGCAGCCAGCGCGTGGTGCGCGCCAGGGACTTCTCCAGGTAGGCCCGGTCCTCGGTGGACGGGGGGCACTCGTCGAACGCCATGATGACGTCCGCGCCCAGCGTCTCCTGGATTTCGATGGAGCGCTCCGGCGACAGCGAGTGCCGCGACCCGTCCAGGTGCGACTGGAACGCGGCGCCCTCCTCCGTGATCTTGCGCTTCTCCGACAGGCTGAACACCTGGAAGCCGCCGCTGTCGGTGAGCATGGGCCGGTCCCAGGAGATGAAGCGGTGCAGGCCGCCCATCTCCCCGACGAGCGGCTCTCCGGGGCGGAGCATCAGGTGGTAGGTGTTGCCCAGGATGATCTGCGCGTCCAGGGTCTTCAGGTCGTCCGGGCCCACGCCCTTGACGCTGCCCACGGTGCCCACGGGCATGAAGATGGGCGTCTCGATGGGGCCATGCGGCGTGTGCAGCCGGCCGCGGCGCGCCTTCGTCCCGCTGGTGTCCTCGTGCAACAGCTCGAAGCGCACCAGCCCCGGGGGCACGCGGGTATCGCCCTTCTCGCCCTTTTGCCTGCCCTGCTCGTCGACCACGGCACTCACTCCTTCACCAACATGGCATCGCCGTAACTGAAGAACCGGTAGCCCGCGCGCACGGCCTCCTGGTACGCGGCGAGCGTGCGCTCGCGGCCCAGCAGCGCGCTCACCAGCATCACCAGCGTGGAGCGCGGCAGGTGGAAGTTCGTGAGGAGCACGTCCACCTGGCGGAAGACATAGCCGGGCCGGATGAACATCGCCGTCTCGCCGGGGCCGCTGCGCAGCCGGCCCGTCTCGGGGTCCGTGGCGGACTCCAGCGTGCGCACCACGGTGGTGCCCACGGCGACCACGCGGCGCCCTTCGGCCTTCGCGGCGTTCACGGCGGCGGCGGTGGCCTCCGGCACGGTGAAGCGCTCCGGGTGCATGTGGTGCTTGTCCAGCACCTCTTCACGCACGGGCAGGAAGGTGCCGGGCCCCACGTCGAGCGTCACCTCCGCGCGCTGGACACCCTTCGCCGCGAGCCTCGCGAAGACCTCCGGCGTGAAGTGCAGGCCGGCGGTGGGCGCGGCCACGGCGCCGGACGCGCGGGCGTACACGGTCTGGTAGCGCTCGGCGTCCGCGGCCTCGGGCTCGCGGGTGATGTACGGAGGCAGGGGCAGGCGGCCCGCCGCGTCCAGGAGGCTGGCGAGCGAGGTGCCCGGCGCCGCGTGGAAGCGCACCCGGTACTCCCCTCCCCCCAGGGCCTCCAGGACCTCGGCGGACAGCCCCCCGGCGAAGGT
Organism: Corallococcus sp. 4LFB; assembly: GCF_046520365.1. NCBI lineage: Bacteria > Pseudomonadati > Myxococcota > Myxococcia > Myxococcales > Myxococcaceae > Corallococcus > Corallococcus sp. 4LFB. The sequence goes on along the minus strand of NZ_JBKGHJ010000037.1, from coordinate 14,786 downwards.
GACGGACTGGCCGGGCTTGAGCCCCTTGGACGCCTGCCCCAGGCGAGACCCACTCCAGGGACTCGGGCGCGCGCCGAGCGCGGCGGAGGTGAGCGTGGCCGCGGCGGCGGGCCGGACGACCAGCAACTCCACGCGGCCGCCGGTGCCGCTCTTCTGGCCCAGGAGGCGCGCGGGGATGACGCGCGCGTCGTTGAGGACGAGCAGGTCCCCCTCGCGCAGCAGGTCCACGAGGTCGGTGAAGTGCTGGTGGCTCCAGGCGCCGGTGGCGCGGCTGACGACCATCAGGCGCGACGCGTCCCGGTGGGGCAGCGGGGCCTGGGCGATCTGCGCCTCGGGGAGCTCGAAATCGTAGTCGGAGAGGAGGGACGACACGGGGTTGGCGCTTGTAGCAGCCCCCGCGCCCTCACGGAACCGGCGTGGGAGGTCAGTAGAGCTGCTGGAACTCGGCGCCCGGGTAGTAGTGGGAGAGGATCTCCCGGTACGTCTTGCCCTGGTCGGCGAAGGCCTTGGCGCCCCACTGGCACAGCCCCGCCCCGTGGCCGAAGCCACGCCCGGTGAACACGTAGTTCTTGCCAGAGGCTTCCACGTCGAAGTCCAGGCTCTTGAGGCGCATGTAGCCCAGCTTGCGGCGGAACTGCACGCCGTCCACCACGGTGCCATCCGCCAGCGTCACGCGCGTCACCCGGTGCGTGGGCGTGCGGCCGGTGACGCGCATGCCGTCCGGAGGGGACTTCAGCGCCTTGCGCAGCTCCGCTTCGGGGAGGGTCGCGGACCAGCGGCTGGCGGGCAGCTTGCCGCAGGGACAGTCGACGGGCTGCAGGTAAGGCAGGTTCCGCTGGAGGGCGTCCTGGCCGGACTCGGTGTGCCCACCGCAGGAGGCGTGGAAGTACGCCTCGATGGGGGCCAGGTCGTACGTGAGCACCTCGCCCCGCGTGGCCTCCACGGCGGCGCGCGTCTTGGCGTCCTCGCGGTTGACGCCGCCGTACACCTGGTGGAGCACGCTGCTGCCCATGTGGAAGGCGGCGCCGTAGGCATCGAGCTTCTTCTGCAGCGCGTACGTCCGCGCGGCCACGGCCTGGGCCTTGAGGGCCTCCAGGGGGAAGGACACGGGCATCTCGCTGCCGAGCACCGCCGCGAGGTAGTCCTCCAGGGGGATGACGTTGATGAGCTGGAGGCTGCTCTTGAAGAGGCGCACGACGACGTCGCCACGCACCTGCGCGCTGCCCGCCTTGAGGGGTTCGTTGCCGGGCCCCCCGCGTCGGTGGCCTCCAGGCCGCCCCGGAAGCGGATGGCATCCCCGATGACAGGCGCCCCGTTGATCTCCAGCCTGCCGTTGCGGCGGCGCACGGTGGCCTGCCCGCCGTTGATGGCGACGAAGGTGCCGTCCTCGGCATCGGGGCCGAAGCCCAGACCCCGGCCGCTCACGCGGACCTCGTCGCCGGGGTCGTCCATGGCAATGCGCATCGTCTCCACGGCGAATGCCCGCGACGACGCGAGCAGGAGCAGCAGCAGTGCCACACGTTGCAACATGGTCCAACAGTCTAGGGGCGGGGCGATCCGCCTCAAGAAATCAGCCGGAGCCGGGGGCACTCCCTCGGCCGGAGCCCGCGAAAACCCCAGGCGGATGCCGCAGAATGGAGCCCCGTGACCGCCTTCGTCCCTGATGCCGCCCGCCTCTCCCCCGAGGCCCTCGTCGCGGCCCTGCGCGAGCTGGAGCCCCGCACGGCCGCTGTGCTGGTCCGACGGCTCGTGGAGCGCCGGCCCCAGGCGGAGTGCGCGGCCTGGTACGGGATTTCAAGCGGCGCCTTCTCCGTGCTCCTGCTCCGTTCCGCGGAGGCCCTGGCCCATCAGCTGGACCTGCCCGCGAGGCCCCCCGGGAGCCAGGAGGAGGCCACCGCCTGGGAGCGCATGCTGGCCATGGCCGTGGAGAAGGACACCGCGCCCGTGCCGGTGGCGCTCGCCCCCGTGACCTGGCTGTGCCGGCGGATGCACGAGCTGGGACCTGAAGTGGAGGCCGGGCTGGCCCGGGCCGCCGAGGCCGACGCGAACTCACCCGCAAGGGCGCGGGAGGAATGGCTGCGCAAGCTGGCCGTGGCCGCGCTCCTGGCCCTGACCGCCTGGCTCTACTGGTCCCGGCCCCCAGAGCCCGAACCCCGCCCCGAGCGCCGCATGCGCTCCCCTGAGCGCCGCTGACTGGACGCGGCCCCGAGCGGACGCATATGGGTAGGCCCATGCGAGCGACCCGGTCATGGCTGGCCCTCCTCATCGCGGGAATCGCGCTGACGGGCTGCACGAAGCACGTGGACACCCGGGTGGCCGGGGACGACGACGCGGCGCTCGACGGCATGGAGGCCCGGCTCGACGAGCTCCGGGCCCGCGAGCAGGGAGACGACCTGACGTGCGCGCAGCAGTGCGACGTGTCCGCGAAGACGTGCGCCACGGCGGAGGACCTCTGCGGCCTCGTGGAGCAGCAGGCGGACCGGGACGACCTGCCGCCGCGCTGCGCCAGGGCGCGCGAGCAGTGCGCGGGCGCGGGTGACGGCTGCGCGCGGTGTCAGGCGCCCTGAAGAACCGCCCATGCGTCGCCTCTGACTCCGTGCCTATGATGGGCCGGATTGAGGAGCCTCCCCATGATGACCCGTCTCTCGTTGATGCTCGCTGCTTCGTCGCTCCTGCTGGCGGCTCCTGTCCTCGCGGAGGACGACGGCCTGACGCCGGAGAAGGTGGCGGCCATCCAGCGCGATGAGGCCGCGGCCCAGGCGAAGGTGGACGCCGACTACGGCAACCGGAAGCCGTCGGAGATGAGCAACGCCGAGCGCGGCCAGTCCATCCGCGACCAGCAGAAGGAAGCCGCCAAGGTCATGGAGAAGCACGGCGTCTCCGCGAAGGAGTTCGCCAACTTCACGGCCCGGATGACGCCCGACGACAACCAGCGCGTCGCCAACGAGGCCAAACGGCTGGACGACCAGGCCAAGGCGCAGAAGGAAGCCGAGGAGAAGAAGCGCAAGGGCGACGGCGAGGTCCACATCCAGCAGGGCTTCAGCGACGCGGACCCCGTGGAGCTGGAGGCCGCGGAGGGCGCGGAGCCCACCGTCGACGTCGACAGCAGCCTGGACAGCAGTGCGTCGGGTGCGCCGGTCGTGGACATTGGCTCCAGGGCCGGCGCGGTGAAGAAGTCCTTCACCCGGAAGTCGTCCAAGTCCTCACGCCGCCGCAGGTAGTCCCGCCGCGGCACCGGACCACCGGCGGGGCCGTCAGCGGCCCTGGGAGGCCAGCTCCCGCGACCGCGCCTGCCACACCTCGTCGTACGGGCAGGAGCAGTCGGTCTCCTCCGGCTCCGGGTAGGCGTACGTCTGGCCCTTGTAGTTGCGGAACAGGGTCTCGCGCTCGCCCCGCTCGATGACGTAGTCCGGCTGGAGGGTGACCTTCCCTCCCCCACCCGGCAGGTCCACCGCGAGGTGCGGCACCGCGAGCCCGCTGGTGTGACCGCGAAGCTGCTGGAGGATCTCCAGCCCCTTGGCGATGGGCGTGCGCAGGTGCTCGCACCCTTCGGCCACGTCCATCTGGTGCAGGTAGTACGGCCGCACGCGGCTGCGCAGGAGCACGTGCGACAGCTCCTTGATGATGCGCGCCTCCGAGTTGAGCTGCCGCATCAGCACCGCCTGGTTCTCCACCGGCACGCCATGGTCCACCAGCCGCTCGCACGCCTCACGCGCCTCGGGCGTCACTTCCTTCGGGTGGTTGAAGTGGGTGATGACGTAGACGGGCGCGTACCGGCGCAGCAGGCGCGCCAGCGAGTCCGTGACGCGCATGGGCAGCACCACCGGCACGCGCGTCCCGATGCGGATCATCTCCACGTGGGGAATCTCGCTCAGCGGCGCGAGCAGCGACTCCAGCCGCTCCTCGCTCAGCAGGAACGGATCGCCTCCGGAGATGAGCACGTCGCGCACCTCCGGGTGGCTGCGCACGTAGTCGATGCCCCGGCGCATCTGGTCCTTGGTGAGCTCCGCCTCGCCGCCCTTGGTGATGCGCCGCCGCGTGCAGTGGCGGCAGTAGACCGAGCACGTATCCAGGGCCAGGAACAGCACCCGGTCCGGATACTTGTGGACGATGCACTCCTCCGGGCGCGTCTTGTCCTCGCCGAGCGGATCCTCCAGCTCCCCGGGCCGCACCCGGGCCTCCGCGCGCACCGGGATGGACTGCATGCGCACCGGGCACGACGCGTGCTCCGGGTCGATGAGCGACAGGTAGTACGGGCTGATGCCAATCCGGAACAGCGAGGACGTCTCCTGCACCCCGGCGCGCTCCTCCGGGGTCAGGCGCACGTAGCGCTCCAGCTGCTCCAGGTTGCGCACCGAGTGACGCTGCTGCCAGCGCCAGTCCGTCCACTCCGCGTCGGTCGCGGACGGGAACAACCGGGCCCGTCCCTCGGCACTGAGCGAGGGACGGGGGGACGACCTGGGCGCCGTCCCGACCGCGGAGGAATCCATCACGCCGCCTTGGGCTGATCCCGCCACCACGCCTGGCCGGACTCCGGCAGCGTGTCGATGGGATCGAAGTACTCGTACTTCCGCTCGAGCGCGCCGGGGTCGTTCGCCTCCACGCTCGTGCGGTAGTTCTTGGTCCAGTAGGAGATGCCGCGCTCGCGGTCGTACTCCGCCACCTGGTGGATCCACCGCTTCCCCACGAACGGCACGTCACAGACGATGCGCGGCGTGGCGAAGCCCGGCATGTAGCCCATGATGTCGTGCTGGAGCTTCTGCGCCTGCGCCACCGACAGCCGCCAGTGCTCGCTGTTGGGGATCATGTCGCACATGTAGAAGTAGTACGGCAGGATCTTCGCGTGGTCGAGCAGCGTGAAGCACAGGTCCAGGAGCGCCTTGGGGCTGTCGTTCACCCCGCGCAGGAGCACCCCCTGGTTGCGCACGTCGCGGAAGCCCATGTCGAGCAGCTTGCGCACCGCCTTGCCCACGAGCGGCGTGAGCTGCTGCGCGTGGTTCACGTGCGTGTGCAGCGCCAGGTCCACGCCGCGCTCCACGGCCTTCTTCGCCAGCCGGTCCAGCCCCGCCAGCACGCTGTCCTGGAGGAAGTGCTGCGGCAGCGCCATGAGCCCCTTGGACGCCAGGCGGATGTCGCGGATGTTCGGGATGTCCATCAGCGCGCTGACGAACGGCTCCAGCGCCTGGATGGGCAGGTTCGCGATGTCGCCGCCGGACACCACCACGTCGCGCACGGTGGGCGTGCGGCGCAGGTAGTCCAGCATCTGCTCGTAGCGCTCCTTCTGCCCCGTCGCGAACTTGTGCTTGGACACCTGCGGGACGTCGTTGCCCACCAGGTCCATGCGCGTGCAGTGGCCGCAGTACTGCGGGCACGTGGGCAGCATCTCCGCCAGCACCTTCGTCGGATAGCGGTGCGTCAGGCCCTCGACGACCCACATGTCCGCCTCGTGGAGGCTGTCACGGCTGGCGCGCGGGTGGTTGGGCCAGTCCGTGCGGCGGTCGGCGAGCGCCGGCAGCATGTACCTGCGGACCGGGTCGCTCCACAGGTCCTCCAGGTTCATGGTGTTGAGCATCTGGGGCGGGACGAGGATGGACATCGTCGCCCGCTCCTTCTGGTCCAGCTCCATGTTCGCGGCCAGGTCGTCCGGCAGCAGCTCCCCGAGCGTCGCCTTCAGCTCGCGCAGGTTCTTCACGGTGTGCTTGCGCTGCCACACCGAACTCTCCCACTCCGCCGCGGTGACGTCCTTGAAGCCCGGGATGCGCCGCCAGTCGGGCTCCACGAACTCCTTGCGAAGGGGATAGGTGAACGGCTGCTGCGCGGGGCCAGCGTCGGGCTTGCCTCGAGTGGACGTCGTGCTCATGAACACATCACCTCAACGAAAGGAGCGTCGTGGGCGAGGCGTCATAGCCTGCCCCCCGACATCCCTGCTGAACAATCGCCAGAGGCTCAAGATGCCCCATGGCGCAGTGCGTCCGTTCACTCCACCTTGACGTTGATGAGCTTGGCCACGGACTCCGTGTCGATGACCACGGTCTGCGTCTTGCTCGACTTGCCGTTGAGCTTGAAGACGACCTTGCGCTTGCCCACCGGCAGCGTCAGCGGATTGCCGAGCGGCACGGGGCTCACGCGCCCCGTGTTCTTCCCATCCACCCAGATCTGGGCGCCCGCCGGAGACGTGCTGCAGGCGAACTTGCCCATCGCGGCGGCGGGCCTCGGCTGAGGAGGCTTCGGCTGGGGCTTCGGGGCCGGGTTCGCGACGACCGGCGGCTTCGGCTTCGGCGGAGTGGGCTTCGGCTCGGGCGGTGGAGCCTCGGCCACCATGTCCACGGGGACGCGCACCTCGGCGTCCCCCTTGGACGTGAAGTCGCCGGAGAACGGCTTGTAGCCCGCGCGCTTCGCCGTGAACGTGTACTTCTTGCCCATCTCCAGGTCGCCGAGCTTCGCCCCGGGCAGCTTGCCCAGGGACTTGCCGTCGACGGTGATCTCCGCGCCCTCCTGGCCTTCGAACAGGGCCGTGAACGTCTTGGGCGCGGGCGGCTCGACGGGCGCCTCCGGCGTCGTGTTCTCGACCACTGGCGTCGTCGGAGGCGGGGCCGTGGGCTCCGCCGGCTTGGGAGGCGGCGCATCCGCCTTCAGGCTGAGGAGGATGGGGGCCGCCGCCTGTCCGGCGGTGACCTCGATCTGCTGCGTCACGGCCTGATAGCCCGGAGCGGACGCGGTCACGTTGTGAAGGCCCGCGGAGAGTTCGATGACCTGGTTGGCGTTCACGGCCTCCCCGTCCACGAGGACCGTGGCGCCCACGGGCGCGACGAAGTTCACGGAGCCCGTGGACGCGCCACGCACCGCGAAGATCACGCCCACGAGGAGGAGCAGGGCCACGCCCGCGGCCACGCCGATGATGGCGGGCTTGGGCAGCGGCTTCTTCGGCCCGGAGGGTGCCTTGGCCTTGGCCTTGGACTCGACCCTCGCGGCCGGGGCCGGCTTCGCCATCCTGGAAGCCTTCTGGGGGATGGTCGCCGGGCCGTCGGCCTCGTCGTCGTAGGGCGGCTCCTCGCCATCCTGCCCCTCGTCTCCGTAGTCCTCCTGGCCGTCGCGCTCGAACTCATCGCCTTGTTCGTCGTAGGCGCCTTCCGGGTCCTCTGCCTCGGCCGCCTGGGAGCGCAGGCCGTTGTGGCGCGCGCCCACGGGGAGGGTGATGTTGCCCGTGGTCTCCTCTTCCTCGGGATCCAGCACCGGGGCGGCCGAGCCCCCCCGGGAGCGGGAAGGCGGCGCCGTCGGCGCAGGACCAATCATCGTCGCGCCCGCGTAGGCCTCACCGCCCTCGTCCCCGATGATGACCTGGGACTTGGGACCGCTCTTGCCCTTGCCGCCTCTCCCGTCGTCCTGAGCGAAGGGAGAAGCGCTGGTGTGGTGCCCGGCCCGGTCGATGGGGTTCTCCGAACGGCCGGTGATGCTGTCATCCACGACGACGCTGCTGTCGGCGATCCGCGTCTCCGGGGCGCGGAACGTGTGCGTGGAGTCCACGATCTGCGTCTTGTCCGCGGCGCCATCCATCTCCGCCAGCTCCTCGTCGGTGGGCGGCGGGATGTAGCCAGGCGCGGGCTGGGCGGGCGCAGTGGAGGCGCGCCCCACGGGCGAGCCAGAAGGCGACGACGAGGGAGACTTCTTCTGCGCGGTCGCGCGAGGCGCCGCGGCCGGGGGCGGAACCGTCACGCCCGAGTGCTCGATCTGGTCCGGGCGCTCGACGGAGGCATAGCGCTCCATCTTCTCCGCCTCGCGGAGCATGTCCTCGGCGAACGCCTCCTTCATGAAGCCGGACAGGTGCTTCGACGAGTAGATGGCGTCCCCCGCGAGGAGGAAGCGCATCAGGTCCTCCTGCAGGTCCGACGCCCACTGGTAGCGGTCCTCGGGCTCGCGCGCGAGCGCCTTGAGGACGACCTTCTCCAGGCCCGCGGAGATGTTCGGATTGAACTCGCGCGGCAGCGGGATGTCCGCGTTGCGAACCTTCTCCAGCGTGGAGAAGTCCGACTCGCCCACGAAGAGCTTCTCGCCCGTGAGCATCTCGTAGAGCAGCACGCCGACCGCGAAGATGTCGCTGCGCCGGTCGATGGGCATGCCCCGGACCTGCTCCGGGCTCATGTAGCCGAACTTCCCCTTGAGGATGCCGGCCTGCGTCTTCTGCGAGCGGTTGGCGGCCTTGGCGATGCCAAAGTCGATGATCTTCACCTCGCCTTCGTACGAGACGAGGATGTTCTGCGGAGACACGTCGCGGTGGATGATGTGCAGGTCCTGGCCGCGCGCGTCCTTCTTGCGGTGGGCGTAGTCCAGGCCCTCGCACATCTTGGAGACGATGAACACCGCCTGTGCGGTGGGCATGATCTCCTTGCGGCGACGGTAGCGCTCCAGGAGCGTGCGGACGTCACGGCCCGCCACGTACTCCATGGCGATGAAGTACGTGTCCTCGTGCTTCCCGAGCTCGTGGATGTGCACGATGTTGGCGTGGTTCAGCTGAACGCTGATCCGCGCCTCGTCGATGAACATCGTGATGAACTCGTCATCCTCCGCCATCGTCGGAAGAATCTTCTTGATGGCGAGGATGCGCTCGAAGCCTTCGACGCCAAAGGCCTTCGCAATGAAGACCTCGGCCATGCCGCCGACGTTGATGCGCTCGAGGAGCAGGTACTTCCCAAAGAAGGTCGGCTTCTTCATCTCGCGGGGCTGCCCGGCGCCGGCGAGTACGGACCGCGGCAGGCGGTGCGCAGACCGGGGGGAGCAGTGACTCTAGATCCAGCGGCAACGGCGGTCAAACATCCAAGATGAAGCGATTCCCCAAGGAATCCGAGAACTTGGCGTCTCCTTGCCCCAGCACTGACCCACCCGCCTCCCCAAGTCGCCCCAGGGCCCCCACCGCGGGCACAGGGCCACCGTCCACCAGGCCGGTTCAACCCTCGGTCCTGCGGGTGGAATGAGCCTCCAGCGAGCGCGGCTCAGCGCTCGAGCCAGAGGGGCGGCGGGGAGAAGCGAAGCCCGCAAAGACAAAGCCCCTGGCGCCTTGCGGCACCAGGGGCTTTCAAAAAGAATCCGGCAGCGACCTACTCTCCCACGCGGTTTCCCGCGGAGTACCATCGGCTCTGGAGGGCTTAACTTCCGTGTTCGGGATGGGAACGGGTGTGACCCCTCCGACATTGCCACCGGAAAAGCGAATGACGGTGCATACGAAGGGTAAGTTGCAGGTTTCTGCGTGAATGAAGCCTCTTCGAGAAGTCAAAGAAGCAATTGAGAATAGCTGATGTCTTCCGGGCGGACGCACATAGTGGCGTCCTGGCCTCGGCCTTGGCCCCGAGTCCCTTACTCCCCGCGTGGGGGCATGCGAAGAGAAGGGGGGAAGTAAGCCGCTCGACTTATTAGTACTGGTTAGCTTAACGCGTTACCGCGCTTACACACCCAGCCTATCAACGTGGTAGTCTTCCACGAGTCTTCAGGGGCTTGCGCCCGGGATACCTGGTCTTGAGGTCGGTTTCCCGCTTAGATGCTTTCAGCGGTTATCCAATCGGCACATGGCTACCCAGCGATGCCTCTGGCGAGACAACTGGTACACCAGCGGTGCCTCCAACCCGGTCCTCTCGTACTAAGGTCAGAGCCTCTCAAGTATCCTACGCCCACAGCAGATAGGGACCAAACTGTCTCACGACGTTTTGAACCCAGCTCGCGTACCGCTTTAATTGGCGAACAGCCAAACCCTTGGGACCTGCTCCAGCCCCAGGATGCGATGAGCCGACATCGAGGTGCCAAACCTCCCCGTCGATGTGAACTCTTGGGGGAGATAAGCCTGTTATCCCCGGAGTACCTTTTATCCGTTGAGCGATGGCCCTTCCATTCAGGACCACCGGATCACTATGACCTGCTTTCGCACCTGCTCGACCTGTCGGTCTCGCAGTCAAGCTCCCTTATGCCATTGCACTCGCCGCCCGGTTTCCAATCGGGCTGAGGGAACCATCGCGCGCCTCCGTTACTTTTTGGGAGGCGACCGCCCCAGTCAAACTACCCACCAGACAGTGTCCCAGTCCCGGCTGACGAGACGTGGTTAGACACCAGAAATCAACAGGGTGGTATTTCACCGTTGCCTCCACCGAACCTAGCGGCCCGGCTTCAAAGGCTCCCACCTATCCTACACAGTCAATCCCTAGTGTCACTGTCAAGTTGTAGTAAAGGTTCACGGGGTCTTTCCGTCTTGCTGCGGGTAAACTGCATCGGCACAGCTATTTCAATTTCGCTGAGTCCCTCTCCGAGACAGTGCGGAAGTCGTTACTCCATTCGTGCAGGTCGGAACTTACCCGACAAGGAATTTCGCTACCTTAGGACCGTTATAGTTACGGCCGCCGTTTACTGGGGCTTCGGATCATCGCTTCGCCTTGCGGCTGACGAATCCCCTTAACCTTCCAGCACCGGGCAGGAGTCAGACCCTATACGTCGGCTTGTCGCCTTCGCAGAGTCCTGTGTTTTTGGTAAACAGTCGCTACCGCCATTTCTCTGCAACCTCTCTCGGCTTCGGCTGTACGCCTACACCTACCAGAGGCCCACCTTCTTCCGAAGTTACGGTGGAAATTTGCCTAGTTCCTTGGAGGAGAGTTCTCTCAAGCGCCTTAGGATTTTCTCCTCACCCACCTGTGTCGGTTTGCGGTACGGACACCCTGCAGACTCCCTGCGGGACTTTTCTTGGAAGCCGAGCATCAGCGACTTACCCCTTGCGGGGCGCCATGGGGTCTCGGGGATGACTGCCGCGCCTTTATTCGTACGCGACACCCCTACGCCTTTAGACTGACACAACCACCGGTCAGCTCGCCTAGCTTTCTCCGTCCTCCCTCAGTTCAACGTCTGCAAGATGGCGCAGGAATATTAACCTGCTTGCCATCACCTACGCCTTTCGGCCTCGGCTTAGGACCCGGCTAACCCTGGGAAGATTAACTTGACCCAGGAAACCTTGGGTTTACGGCGAGGGGGTTTCTCACCCCCTTTATCGCTACTCATTTCGGCATCAGCACTCCCAGTCGCTCCAGCAGCCTTTTCAGTCTACCTTCGCTGCAACTGGGACGCTCCCCTACCGCCATACGCGCCTGACGCGCATGACCCGAAGCTTCGGCACTAGTCTTGAGCCCCGTTACATTTTCGGCGCGGCCTGTCTTGACCAGTGAGCTATTACGCTTTCTTTAAAGGATGGCTGCTTCTAAGCCAACCTCCTGGTTGTCAATGACCTGCCACATCCTTTCTAGTGTTCACTTAGACTAGATTTGGGGGCCTTAGCTGTCGGTCTGGGTTATTCCCCTCTTGCCAATGGACGTTATCACCCACTGACTGCGTCCCGGGATAACAATTGCCGGCATTCGGAGTTTGGTACGGTTTGGTAATCTGGTGAGACCCCTAGCCGTTCCAGTGCTCTACCTCCGGCATTGAATTGCCCGAGCCGATACCTAAATATCTTTCGGGGAGAACCAGCTATCACGGAGTTTGATTGGCCTTTCACCCCTACACACAGCTCATCCCAGAAATTTTCAACTTTCATGAGTTCGGTCCTCCATGCGGTGTTACCCGCACTTCAACCTGGCCATGTGTAGATCACCCCGCTTCGGGTTATAATACACGCAACTTAGCGCCCTATTCGGACTCGCTTTCGCTCCGGCTCCACCTATCGGCTTAGCCTCGCTACGTATATTAAGTCGCCGAATCATGATGCAAAAGGTACGCTCTCGCACTGGCTTGCGCCGTAGTGCTCGAACTGCTTGTAGACATGCGGTTTCAGGTTCTTTTGACTCCCCTCACCGGGGTTCTTTTCACCTTTCCCTCGCGGTACTTGTTCACTATCGGTCGCCAAGGAGTATTTAGGCTTACCGGATGGTCCCGGCAGATTCAGACAGGATTGCACGTGTCCCGTCTTACTTGGGTAACCCGCTCAGCTCCAACTGGCTTTCGTGTACGCGACTATCACGCTCTTTGGTGCGTCTTTCCAGGACGCTTCCACTAGCCTGTCAAAGTCCTACCGCGGACCCGCTACCCCACCGCCATTTGCATGACGTTGGTTTGGCCTCTTCCCATTTCGCTCGCCACTACTTTGGGAATCACTCATTGTTTTCTCTTCCTCAGGGTACTGAGATGTTTCACTTCCCCTGGTTTGCTCTGCAAACCTATGGATTCAGTTTGCAGTAACGCAGCTATTCGCCGCGCTGGGTTTCCCCATTCGGACATCTCCGGATCAACGTTTGGTTGGCAACTCCCCGAAGCTTTTCGCAGCCACCCACGTCCTTCATCGCCTCTTGGCACCTAGGCATCCACCGCACGCCCTTAGTAGCTTACTTGCCCTGATCTCTTGTCGTCACGCCCGCCTCCCGGCGGATTGTCGAAACTCGTGACCAAGGCCCAGACCCCTGCTCTTCGCAGCAGGCCCGGAAGACTTCATTACTTGCTGTTCTCTTACTGCTTCTTCTTGTGTGGGAGACTTCGCTTTTGCCTCCCCCAGCTGCCTCGCGGCGCCAGGTGAAGCTCATGGCGAAGTCGGCACTTCTGTTGAGAACTTCACTCAGCAGAAATTGCAACTTACCCTTCGTATGCACTTGTCAAAGAACGTCCCTGCTTGGAAGCAGGTAACTTGTGGAGCTGATCGGGTTCGAACCGACGACATCCAGCTTGCAAAGCTGGCGCTCTCCCAGCTGAGCTACAGCCCCGACTCTCGCGTCGGCTTTCCCATTCGCGTCCCTCCAGTGAGGGAGAATGGTGGGCCTAGGTGGACTTGAACCACCGACCTCGCGCTTATCAGGCGCGCGCTCTAGCCAGCTGAGCTATAGGCCCAGGGGGGCTAAAGCATCGGCGAACCCTACAGCGTCCTTCATTCTCAAAGAGCCGAGCCACCTTCGCTCGGTCCTTCAAAACCAAACAGCAAGCCCGAAGTTCATAATGGATTGTTTACCGGAAACATTGACCTAGTTAGACCTGACAGCCGTTAAGGCTGCTGGTGTTGCCTACTCTCCCGAAGGATGAGTCCAACACCCGGTCTCCTTAGAAAGGAGGTGATCCAGCCGCAGGTTCCCCTACGGCTACCTTGTTACGACTTCACCCCAGTTACCGAGCACTCCTTGGGCACCTCTTGGTGAGGTGACTTCTGGAGCAATCGACTCCCATGGTGTGACGGGCGGTGTGTACAAGGCCCGGGAACGTATTCACCGCAGCGTGCTGATCTGCGATTACTAGCGATTCCGCCTTCATGGAGTCGAGTTGCAGACTCCAATCTGAACTGAGACCGGTTTTCTGCGATTAGCTCCCCCTCGCGGGTTTGCAGCGCTCTGTACCGGCCATTGTAGCACGTGTGTAGCCCTGGTCATAAAGGCCATGAGGACTTGACGTCATCCCCACCTTCCTCCGGTTTAACACCGGCAGTCCCTCTAGAGATCCACTTGCGTGGCAACTAAAGGCGAGGGTTGCGCTCGTTGCGGGACTTAACCCAACATCTCACGACACGAGCTGACGACAGCCATGCAGCACCTGTCTCTCGGTTCCCTTGCGGGCACTCCCTCATCTCTGAAGGATTCCGAGGATGTCAAGACCAGGTAAGGTTCTGCGCGTTGCGTCGAATTAAACCACATGCTCCACCGCTTGTGCGGGCCCCCGTCAATTCCTTTGAGTTTTAGTCTTGCGACCGTACTTCCCAGGCGGAGAACTTAATGCGTTAGCTACGGCACCGCGGGGGTCAACTCCCACGACACCTAGTTCTCATCGTTTACGGCGTGGACTACCAGGGTATCTAATCCTGTTTGCTACCCACGCTTTCGCGTCTCAGCGTCAGTTACCGTCCAGGTGGCCGCCTTCGCCACCGGTGTTCCTCCCCATATCTACGAATTTCACCTCTACTTGGGGAATTCCGCCACCCTCTCCGGCACTCAAGCTCTGCAGTTTCGGGCGCACTTCCTCAGTTGAGCTGAGGGCTTTCACACCCGACTTGCAAAGCCGCCTACACGCGCTTTACGCCCAATAATTCCGAACAACGCTTGCACCCTCTGTATTACCGCGGCTGCTGGCACAGAGTTAGCCGGTGCTTCTTCTCCCGGTACCGTCAAGCCGAAGGATGTTAGCCTTCGGGTTTTCGTCCCGGTCGAAAGTGCTTTACAATCCAAAGACCTTCATCACACACGCGGCGTTGCTGCGTCAGGCTTTCGCCCATTGCGCAAAATTCCCCACTGCTGCCTCCCGTAGGAGTCTGGACCGTGTCTCAGTTCCAGTGTGGCTGATCGTCCTCTCAGACCAGCTACCCGTCGTTGCCTTGGTGGGCCATTACCCCGCCAACTAGCTGATGGGCCGCGGACTCATCTGGTTGTGATAGCTTGTATACAGAGGCCACCTTTTCCCTCAGTCTCCGAAGAGACCGTGGGCTTATCCGGTATTAGCCAATCTTTCGACTGGTTATCCCAGGCATCCAGGCAGATTATCCACGTGTTACGCACCCGTGCGCCGCTCTACTAAGGGTTGCCCCTATTCGCGCTCGACTTGCATGTGTTAGGCACGCCGCCAGCGTTCGTTCTGAGCCAGGATCAAACTCTCCAATTGTATTCTTGGTTTGCTTGAACCGGCGTTCCCCGAGACCCGGCTAAGGAGTCTCGGCTCGCTGATTCGTCGGCACTTCCCTCTCGCTGCGCTTTTCAGCGCTGCTCTTGAGGTGAAGATGCCCTCAAAAAATTGACTGCGGGTTTCCGCAATCCATTACTGCTTGGGCTTGCTATTTGGTTTTCAAAGACCGAGCCGCT
>NZ_JBKGHJ010000379.1:0-8680 GCF_046520365.1 Corallococcus sp. 4LFB | reverse complement strand
GGCGCGAGCACCGGGGCGGGCGCCGCGGGGCGGGGGATCTCCACCTTGTACTGCTGGAGGAGCGTGACGGTCTCCGGATCGCCGGGGTCCGCCTGGTAGGCCTTGAGGAGGTTGCCGCGGCCGACCTCGGCCTCGCCCCCCTTGATCTGCAGCACGCCCGCCATGCGCAGGGCGGCCTTGTCCTCCGGCTGGACCTGGAGCGCGCCCATCACCTCTTCGAGCGCCTTCTTGTCCTTGTTCTGCGCGGCGTAGACCCGCGCCAGCAGGAGGCGGGGATCGGCCGCGGTCGGGTGCGCCTTGACGCCCTTCTTGCAGACGACCATCGCCTCCATGAAGCGGCCCAGGTCGAGGTACGCCTCCGCCAGGGGCTTGTAGGCATCCGACGATGGGTCGGAAGCGAACGAATGCTCAAGCTTCGCGAGCTCGGTGGGGCTCAACGTCTTCGATGGGGAGGTGGACATGAACCAGAAGGGGGCCCGGTAATTGGCCGGGAAGGATGCGGTACCGGAAGGCGGTTTTTATGGCATCCACAGTGCGGCACGTCAATCGCAGGGTTGGTGCCGGAAACGAGCTGCTTGACAGCAAGGTGGGGCTCCGGTACTAGCCCCATCACTTCGCGGGACCCAACCCCCGCGAGGCGCAGCAGGCAGCCTGTAGTCCCCATGTGGGGGTGTAGCTCAGTTGGGAGAGCGTCGCGTTCGCAATGCGAAGGTCGTCGGTTCGATCCCGTCCACCTCCACCATGAAGAACCGAAGGGCCTCACGGGAAACCGTGAGGCCCTTTGCATTTCAGGCCATTGGCGAATTGCAAAGGCTTCCGGCTTTGTTATCCGGGGCCGATGACCGACCCGTCCGCCTCCCTGTCGTTCTTCGCCCGCTTCTGGCTCGCCTGGCTGTGCTTCTGGCGCTGCCTCGTGTCCCGCGAATTCGCGCAGGCCGTGCTGCCGGCCAGCCGCGCCTATGACGCTGGCCAGCTCAAGGAGCTTCCCTCCGGGGACACGGCGGCCCCACCGCCCGTGAAGGCGCCGGCCGTCCAGGCCCCCGTGGCGCCCCCTCCCCTGGCGCCCGAGCGCGAGCACGCCAGCGCCCTGTCGCTGTTGGCCATGCTCCAGCGCGAGGGCCGCTTCCTGGACTTCGTGCAGGAGAACGTCGCGGCCTTCCCGGACGCGGACGTGGGCGCGGCGGCCCGCATCGTCCACGAGGGCTGCCGCAAGGTGGTGCACCAGTACCTGACGCTCCAGCCGGTGCTGCCGCAGGGCGAGGGCGACAAGGTGACGGTGCCGCCGGGCTTCGACGCGCAGCGCATCCGGCTCACCGGCAACGTCGCCGGCCAGCCGCCCTATGGCGGCACCCTGCGGCACCACGGCTGGGTGACCACGGAGGTGAAGTTCCCGTCCGTCAGCCCCGCCATGGAGCCGCGCGTGCTGGCCCCGGCGGAGGTCGAGCTCGCCTGACGCCCGCCCGGGCAGCAGGCGGCGCGTCCTTCGAAGTCCCCTTCCCTTCAAGGAACCACAAGGCCCCCCAAAGGGGTTCCTGACCGATATGGCCCGATACGCAATCGGCATCGACCTGGGCACCACGCACTCCGCGGTGTCCTACTTCAACCTCGAGGACGGCAAGCCGCGCGGCCCCTCGCAGTCCATGCTGCCCGTGCCCCAGGTGACGGCGCCCGGCACCGTGGAGGCGCGCCCGCTGCTGCCCTCCTTCCTCTACCTGCCCAGCGCGCAGGAGTTCCCGGAGGCAGCCTCGCGCTGCCGTGGAGTCAGGAGCCGGGCGTCATCGTGGGTGACTTCGCCCGCTCGCACGGGGCCAAGGTGCCCACGCGGCTGGTGTCCTCGGCGAAGAGCTGGCTGTCGCACCCGGGCGTGGACCGGAGGTCCGCGCTCCTGCCCTGGCAGGCGCCGCCGGAGGTGCAGCGCGTGTCGCCGCTGGATGCGTCCGCGCGCTACCTGCGCCACCTGAAGGAGGCGTGGGACCACACCTTCGCGCGCGCGCAGGAGGAGTCCGGCAACGCGCTGTCCCAGCAGGAGGTCATCGTCACCGTCCCGGCGTCCTTCGACGCGGCGGCGCGCGACCTGACGCTGGAGGCCGCGAAGGCGGCGGGCATCGAGCACATCACCCTGCTGGAGGAGCCGCAGGCGGCGCTGTACGCGTGGCTGGAGGCGATGGGGGAGAACTTCCGCAAGCAGGTGCAGCCCGGGGAGGTGATTCTCGTGGTGGACGTGGGCGGCGGCACGTCCGACTTCTCCGTCATCACCGTGAAGGACCGCGAGGGCGACCTGGAGCTTTTGCGCGTGGCGGTGGGCGACCACATCCTGCTGGGCGGCGACAACATGGACCTCGCCCTGGCGCACACGCTCAACCAGCGGATGGCGGCGGACGGCCGCAAGCTGGACGCGTGGCAGTTCAACGGCCTCACCTACGGGTGCCGTCAGGCGAAGGAGACGCTGTACGCGGATCCATCCCTGGACCGGGTGCCCATCGCCATTCCGGGCCGGGGCTCGTCGCTCATCGGCGGCACGCTGCGCACGGAGCTGACGCGCGAGGAGCTGGACCGCGTCCTCACGGACGGCTTCTTCCCGGTGACGCAGGTGGCGGACCTGCCGCGCACGCCCGGCGCACGGGCCTGGCGCAGATGGCGCTGCCGTACGCGCAGGACCCGGCGGTGACCAAGCACCTGGCGGCGTTCCTCACCCGGCAGGCGCAGGCGCTGGCGGCCAGCGCGGACTCGCCGGTGGACGTGGCGGGCAAGGGCTTCCTGCCCCCCACGGCGGTGCTCTTCAACGGCGGCGTCTTCAAGGCCGGGCCGCTGAAGGGCCGCGTGATGGAGGTCCTCAACCAGTGGCTCGCGGCGGAGGGGGCGCCCCCGGCGAAGGAGCTGGAGGGGCGGACCTGGACCTCGCGGTGGCGCGGGGCGCGGCGTACTACGGCTGGGTGCGCCAGGGGCACGGCCTGCGCATCCGCGGCGGGACGGCGCGCGCCTACTACGTGGGCGTGGAGACGGCGATGCCGGCGGTGCCGGGCATGGAGCCGCCGGTGAAGGCGCTGTGCGTCGCGCCCTTCGGCATGGAGGAGGGGACGCAGGCGGACGTGCCGCCGCAGGAGTTCGGGCTCGTCACCGGCGAGCCCACGAGCTTCCGCTTCTTCGCGTCGTCCGTGCGGCGCGACGACCGGGTGGGCGAGATGGTGGAGGACGTGGAGACGGAGCTGGCGGCGGGGGGGCTGGAGGAGGTGGCGCCCATCGAGACGACGCTGCCCGGCCAGGCCACGCCCTTCGGCGACCTGACGCCGGTGAACCTCCAGGCGGCGGTGACGGAGGTGGGCACGCTGGAGCTGCGCTGCCTGGAGAAGAACGGCTCCGGACGCTGGAAGCTGGAGCTCAACGTGCGCATGAAGGAGTAGAAGGGGCCCCGCACACCGGAGGCGTATGCGAATCGTCGGCATCGACCTGGGCACCACCCATTGCGCGGTGGCATCCGTGGATCCAGGCAGGGGCGCGGGGGCACCCGTCGAGGACTTCCCCCTGCCCCAGCTCGTCCGCCAGGGCGAGGTGGCGCCGCGCCCGCTCCTGCCGTCCACCGTCTACGTCCCCGCCGGCCACGAGCTGGCCCCGGAGGTCCTGCGCCTGCCCTGGGGCGACGACGGCGGTCCGTATGTCGTGGGCGAGCTGGCCCGCTGGCAGGGCGCGCGCGTGCCCGGCCGGCTCGTGTCGTCCGCGAAGAGCTGGCTGTGCCACCCGGGCGTGGACCGCTCCGCGCCCATCCTCCCGTGGGCGCGCCCGCGGACGTCCAGAAGCTGTCCCCGGTGGACGCGTCCGCCCTGCTCCTCACGCACATGGCCCGGGCGTGGGACTTCGCCCACCCGGACGAGCCGCTGTCGAAGCAGGAGGTGGTCATCACCGTCCCCGCTTCATTCGACGAGGCGGCGCGCGCCCTCACGGTGAGCGCGGCGCGCAAGGCGGGGCTGGAGAAGTTCACGCTGCTGGAGGAGCCGCAGGCGGCCTTCTACGACTACACCGCGCGGCACCGCGCGGACCTGGAGCAGACGCTGTCCCAGGTGCGGCTGGTGCTGGTGGTGGACGTGGGCGGTGGCACCACGGACTTCACGCTGGTGCACGCGGGCGTGTCGCCGGAAGGCCCCATGCTGCGGCGCCTGGCGGTGGGGGACCACCTGATGCTGGGTGGCGACAACATGGACGCGGCGCTCGCGCGGCGCATGGAGGAGAAGCTCACCCAGAGCGGCCGGCGCCTGTCCGCGACGCAGTGGACGCAGGCCATCCAGGCCGCGCGCACCGCGAAGGAGGAGCTGCTGGGGCACGCGCCGCCGGAGAAGTACGGCCTGTCGCTCATCGGCGAGGGCAGCCGGCTGCTGGGCGGCACGCTGTCCACGGAGCTGGGCCGCGACGAGGCGCACGCGCTGGTGCTGGACGGCTTCTTCCCCCTGTCCCCGCCCGGGGACCGGCCCCGGCGCTCGGCGCGCATGGCGCTCCAGGAGCTGGGCCTGCCGTACGTGCAGGACCCGGCCGTCACCCGGCACCTGGCGGCCGTTCCTCGCGCAGCACGCGGCGGCGGGCTTCGCGGCGCTGGGCGAGACGCCGTCGCACGAAGGCGCCCTGCCCCGCCCGGACGCCATCCTGCTCAACGGCGGCGTCTTCAACTCGCCGCAGATCTCCGCGCGGCTGGTGGACGCGCTGTCCGCGTGGTGGCCGCAGGCGCCGCGCATCCCGCTCCTGAAGCACGAATCGCTGGAGCTCGCGGTGGCCCGGGGGGCGGCGTACTACGGGCTGGTGCGGCGCGGGCACGGCCTGCGCATCGGCGGTGGCGCGGCGCGCGCGTACTACGTGGGCCTGCAGCGCGGCCCGGACAGCACGGAGCAGCCCACGCTGTGCCTGATTCCTCGCGGCTTCGAGGAGGGCCAGAAGGTGGACCTGGGCGAGCGCCCCTTCACGCTCACCCTGGGCCGGCCGGTGCAGTTCACGCTCTTCTCCACGACGAGCGACCGCATCGACAAGCCGGGGGACCTGGTGCCGCTGGCGGAGGACCTGAAGCCGCTGCCGCCCATCCACACGCTGCTCAAGGGCGCGTCGGGCAAGGTCACGGAGGTGCCGGTGCACCTGCAGGCGGCGCTCACGGAGATTGGCACGCTGGAGCTGTTCTGCGTGTCGGACGTCGCGGACGAGCGCTGGCGCCTGGAGTTCGAGCTGCGCGGCACCGGAGGCTCGCACGAGCTGACCGTCACCGAGTCCATGCCCGCGCGCTTCGCCGAGGCGAAGGACAACGTGGAGCGCGTCTACGGCAACAAGCCGCTGCCCTTGGGCCCCAAGGACGTGAAGCAGCTGTCACGCACGCTGGAGAAGGTGCTGGGCCCGCGCGACACGTGGCGCGTGCCGGTGCTGCGCGAGCTGTGGAGCACGCTCTACGCGGGCGCGAGCAAGCGCCGCCGCTCCGACGACCACGAGCGCGTCTTCTACAGCCTCACCGGCTTCTGCCTGCGCCCCGGCTTCGGCTACCCGCTGGACGGCTGGCGCGCGGAGCAGACCTTCGGCCTCTTCGACGCGCTGGTGCAGCACCACCAGGACAAGGCCGTGTGGACGGAGTTCTGGGTGATGTGGCGCCGCATCGCGGGCGGCCTCACGGAAGGCCAGCAGCAGAAGCTCTACGGCTACCTCCAGCCGCACCTGTCCCGGCGCGTGCCCCCGGAGGCCCCCACGGGCCCCAAGCTCAAGGGCATCCTGCCGGAGGGGCTGGACGAGATGGTCCGCACCGTCGCCTCCCTGGAGCACCTGGCGCCGGGCGACAAGGCGGAGGTGGGCCGGTGGATCGCCGCGCGCCTGAAGGCCGAGTCCCGCTCCGGTGGCCCGTGGGCATGGGCCCTGGGCCGGCTGGGCGCGCGCGTGCCGCTGTACGGCAGCAGCCACAAGGTCGTGGACGTGGAGACGGCGGAGGCGTGGCTGGAGCTGCTCTTGTCGCTGGACCTGCGCAAGGTGGACGGCGCGCCCTTCGCCGCCGCCCAGCTCGCGCGCCTCACCGGCGACCGCACGCGCGACCTGGACACCGCGCTGCGCGAGCGCACGGCCCAGGCGCTGGTGGCCGCGAAGGCCGCCGACACCTGGGTGCGGATGGTGCGTGAGGTCGTCGCCCTGGAGGCGGCGGACGAAGCCCGGGCGCTCGGCGACACGCTGCCGGCGGGCCTGCGGCTGTTCTGAGCAGGAGGCGGGCCGCCGGAATGCTCCGGGCGGAGAAATCCCATGCGGGGCGCGAACCGTGCGCGCCCCAGCAGGGCGGCTCATCCCGGGCCGTGGATCAGACCTGGGCGGGGGCCGTCACGTCGGCCGCGACCGCCACCGGGGCGTCGACGAGCGTCGGCGCCACGGGAGCGGTATCGAGCGGCACGGCGACGACCTGGAGCACGGGGTCCACGGCGGCGACGGCGGGCACGCTGACGGTGGCGGCCTGGGACTCGTCCTTCTTCGGCTTCTTCGTGCCCGCGCCCGAGCGGCAACCCCGGCACCAGGGCTGGTTGCGGATGGCGCCGTCCGCCATCTTCCGCAGCCCGAACTGCGCCAGGGGCTTGAGCGTCTTGCACTTCAGACACATCAGCGAGATCAGCACCTCGTGGCCGTCGGCGTCGTAGACGGAGGACTTGCGCCGCTTGCGCGGCTGGCCCGGCTCCCGCGCCTCTTTCTTCTCGGGCGCAACGGGGACCATCATCGGGGTCACTTTGTAGAGCATCTCTTCTGTCCCTCCCACGCACGGGCTCCAACTTGCTCGCGCTGGCTGGAGGGCCGCGCCTGCAAGGGATCTCGCGTGCCCTAGAGTAGGGAGGTTTCCCTCCGTTGGAAACTGATCCCAGGCCGAAAATTCGGCCCAGGACGCCTTCCGCTGATCTTCCGCTGGGTTGCGCCGCGATCCAGCCCCAGCGGATCAGCACGGAGAGAAAATTTCCAACGGCGGTCGCACCCTTTTCAGGGCTTCGCGTCCGCGCAGGGCCCCGCCGCCTTCACCAGGTGCACGCGCCCGAGCGCCGGGGGCTTCAGCGCGTTGCCGTGGGCGCGGCCGTACGCGGTCAGCACCTCGCGCAGGTCCTGGCCCTGCAACAGGTTGATACGTTCCCGTGGCAGCGTGGACGTCAGCGGCCCCACCCCGTCGCCGCCGCGCAGCAGGAAGTCCGGCACCGCGACCCGGTAGGTCCCCTTCGCCTTCAGCGGCCTGCCTCCCGGCAGCGTCACGCCCTGGAAGCGCTCCGGCCCGGGGCACGCGCCCAGCGTCACCTCCAGCCCGGACACCGCGAAGACGCCCTTGCGGCCGCCGTAGGCCAGCGACAGGAAGCGGCGCAGCTCGTCCGCGCTCAGGTCCAGCACCGCGAGCGTGTTGTCGAAGGGGAGGACTTCGTAGAGCTTCCCGAAGGTGAGCGGCCCCTGCGGCAGGTCCGCCCGGATGCCGCCCGCGTTCATCACCGCCGCGTCGGAGCGGGCCGCCTCCCGCATGGCGTCCGCGATGAGGTTGCCCAGCGCGCTCTCCCCCTCGTACACCTGGGGCATGCGGGCCTGGATCTCCACGCCCACCGGGCGGCGCTGCTCCTCCTCCACGCGCGCCTCCGCGGAGGCCACCAGCGCCTGCACGCGGGCGTCCGGCGTCACCGGCTGGCCCAGGAACGTGGCCGGCACCAGCCGCACGTCCTTCGCGTCCTTGAGCTTCAGCGCGTCGCAGGTCTTCAGCGTGGCGTCCACGGCGCCGCACACCGGGATGGCGGCCTGGATGCGCGTGCGCTCGGGAAGCACGCGGTGGCTCACTGGATCCACGAAGAGGTCCACCACGCCGAACGAGCGCGCCAGGCCCGTCGTCTCGATGACCGGCACGTCGCCGAAGAAGTGCCCCATGGGCTGGTGCGTGTGGCCCGCCACCACCGCGTCCACCGCGCCCTTGGGCAGCGCCTCCAGCACCGCGTAGATTTCCCCGTCGTCGCGCACGCACCCGGACGTGTCGCGCGGGTTCGCCAGGTCCGTGCACTTGCCGCCCGCGTGCGCGATGGCGACCACCACCTCCGCGCCCTGCTCGCGCAGCGACCTCGCGGCCTGCGTCGCGGCGTCGGCCAGGGACTCGAACTTGAGGCTGGCGATGTTCGCGGGGTTGGTGGTCTGCGGCGTGGACAGCGTGGACAGGCCCAGCAGGCCCACCTTCACGCCCTTCACCGTGACGACCGTGGTGCCGTCATTGCCCAGCCACGCCGGGTGGCGGCCGTCCTGCTCGCGCACGTTGGCGGACAGGAAGGGGAACCTCGCCTGCCCCACGCGGGCCTTGAGCGCGCCCAGCGGGTCCTCGTCCGGGCGCCGGGCCACGGGCTCCGGGCCCACCGGCCCGTAGTCGAACTCGTGGTTGCCGATGGCGACCGCCGCGTAGCCCAGGTGGTTGTACACGTCGACGACGATGGCGCCTTCCACCAGGTTGGACGCCAGCGTCCCCTGGAACAGGTCCCCGCCGTCCACCAGCAGCACGCCGCCCGGGTTGTCCTCGCGCAGCCGCGCCACGTAGGACGCGAAGAGCGCCGCGCCCCCCTCCTCCACCTTCTGCCGTCCGGCAGCGTGGCGCGGTGGGGCATCACCCAGCCGTGGAAGTCGTTGGTGCCCACCAGCGTGAGCCGCACCGGCTCGGCGGCGGGAGGCGCGGGGGGTGGGGTGGCGG
>NZ_JBKGHJ010000378.1:0-8693 GCF_046520365.1 Corallococcus sp. 4LFB | reverse complement strand
CCTGCTGGGCGGCTTCATCATCCGGCGCGCGGAGGATCCGCTCGCGGAGATCATGGTGACGACGGCGGTGGCGCTGGCGTCCTACGTGCTGGCGGAAGAGGTGCACCTGTCGGGCGCCATCTCCGCGGTGGTGGCGGGGCTGGCGGTGGGCGTGACGCTGCGGCGCGAGGTGCCGCCGCAGAGCCAGGTGGCCATCCACTCCTTCTGGGAGTACGCCACCTTCGGCGTCAACACGTTCCTCTTCCTCTCCGTGGGCCTGGACACGCGGCCGGAGGCGCTCAAGGGGCACCTGCCGGGCGTGGGCATCGCGGTGGTGGCGATGGTGCTGGGGCGCGCGGTGGCCATCTACCTGCCCTTCCTGCTGCTGCGGCTGTTCAAGCCCGCGGAGTCCATCCCGCTGCGCTGGCAGCACGTGTTCCTGTTGGGCAACATCAAGGGCGCGCTGTCCATTGGCCTGGCGCTGGGCCTTCCGGAGTCCACGCCCGCGCGCGAACAGATCGTCTCCATCGCGTTCGGCGTCACGCTGGTGTCCCTGGTGGGCCAGGGGCTGCTGCTCACGGGCGCGCTCAAGTGGCTGGGGCTGTTCCAGCAGGACGCGGTGGCGCTGGAGATGGCGGAGCAGCGCGGGAAGCTCATCGCCAGCCGCGCGGCGCACGCGGAGCTGGAAGCGCTGCACACGCAGGGCCTGCTGCCGCGCGCGGCCTATGAGCACCTGCGCAGCGAGTACCAGGTGAACATCGCCCGGGCGGAGCGGGAGCTGCGGCGCATCGGCGAGCAGCACCTGGCGGAAGGGGCGAAGGACCTCCTGAGCATGCGCAGGCGGCTCATCGACGCGGAGCGCACGGCGTTGCAGGGCGCGCGGCGCAACGGGCTGATTCCGGAGGCGACGGCGGAGGAGATGCTGGCGCACCTGGACGCGCGGATGCTGGACCTGGAGAAGGTGTTGCACGGCGGGCACGCGGGCAAGGACAGCAAGGAGCACAAGGCGTCATGAAGATCGTCATCGCGGGGGGAGGACGGGTGGGCGGCGCGCTGGCGGCGCGGCTCGTGTCGGAGCAGCACACGGTGACGGTGATTGAACGCGACGCCGCCACCTGCGCGCGCTCTTCGAGGAGGTGGGCGTGGTGACGGTGTGCGGGGACGCCACCAACCCGCGCGGTGCTGGAGGCGGCGGGCATCGGGACGGCGGACGTGGCGGCGGCGGTGCTGGCGCACGACCCGGCGAACCTGGCGTTCACCATGTTGGTGCGCGCGGTGTCCAGCGCGCGCCTGATGGTGCGCATGCTGGACACGAACTACCGCGACGCGTACCGGCTGGCGGGCGTGAAGGAGCTGGTCGCCGAGGCGGACGTCGTGGTCTCCAAGATGACCACCGCCATCGACTTCCCGCAGGTGTCCGGGTCCCTGCCGCTCAGCAGCGGCGACACGCTCTTGTTCGAGCTGGCCATCCCCGTGCGCGCCCGGGTGGCGGGGCAGACGGTGGCGCAGGTGCGCGGCATGGAGGGCTTCCCGCGCGAGTGCATCTTCATCGCGCTGGTGGATCCGCAGGGCCACACCGCGCTGCCGGAGGGCAACACGCAGCTGAAGGCCGGGCACAACGTCATCCTCGTGGCGCGCAGGACGCAGGTGGCGCAGGCGGTGGAGTTCCTCACGTCGGAGCCGCCGCTGGGCGCGGGCCTGGCGTCGTCGCTGGCGCAGACCTTGCGCAAGCTGGACTTCCTGGCGCCCCTGAGTGAGGACGAATTGGAGGCGGTGGCGCGCGGCGCGGAGCTGCTCCAGACGCCCGCGGGCACGGAGCTGTTCCGCCAGGGCGACGCGGGCGAGACGTTCTACGTGGTCATCTCCGGCGAGGTGGCCATGAAGGACGGCGCCCGGCAGACGGTGGCCACGGTGAAGCAGGGCGGCTTCTTCGGAGAGCTGGCCCTGCTCACGGGCGAGCCGCGCAACGCCAGCGCCGTCACCGCCACGCCGTGCGAGCTGGCCGCGGTGGGCCGCGAGGACTTCCGCGGCGTGATGATGGCCAACCCCGCCGTCGCGCTGGAGATGAGCCGCATCCTGGGGCAGCGCCTGTCGCGGCTGGGCGGACAGGCGCAGCCGGCGAAGCGGCGCGGCCTGTTCGGGCGCTGAAGACAGACACCTTCCCCTCAAGGGCCTTTTCCCATGACGACGAAGCACACGGCGCTGGTGCTGGGCGCCACCGGTATCATCGGCCGCAACCTCCTCACGTACCTGGACACCCGGCCGGACTGGAAGGTGAAGGCCGTGTCGCGCCGCGCGCCGGACTTCGCCACGCGCGCGGAGGTGAAGTCGCTGGACCTCCAGTCGCCGGACTCGCTCGCCAGCGCGGCGGAGTGGCTGCGCGACGTCACGCACGTCTTCTTCGCCGCGTACCAGGAGCATCCGGACCCCGCGGACCTCACGCGCATCAACGTGTCGCTCTTGCGCAACATCGTGGAGGCGGTGGAGAAGCACGCGCCGGGCTTCCGCCACGTGTCCTTCATCCAGGGCGGCAAGGCGTACGGCGCGCAGTTCGGCCTCTACAAGACGCCCGCCAAGGAGACCGACCCGCGCCACTTCCCGCCCAACTTCTACTACGACCAGGAGGACTACCTGCGCGACGCGTCCCAGGGCCGGCGCTGGAGCTGGACCGCCCTGCGGCCCGACATGATGATGGGACTCGCCGTGGGCAACCCCATGAACCTGGGCAACCTCATCGGCGTGTACGCGTCGCTGTGCAAGACGCTGCGCGTGCCCCTGCGCTTCCCCTCCACGCCTCGCGCGTACTCCATCCTCGCCAACGTGACGGACGCCACGGTGCTGGCCAAGGCCATGGAGTGGTCCGCCCTCAACGAGGCGTGCGCGGGCGAAATCTTCAACATCACCAACGGCGACGTCTTCCGCTGGAGCCAGGTCTTCCCGCGCATCGCGGACGCGTTCGGCATCCCGTGCGCGGACCCGCAGCCCTTCTCCCTGACGGAGGCGATGAAGGACAAGTCCCCCGTCTGGGAGGCGCTCACGCAGCGCCACGGCCTCCAGCCTCACGGCCTGAAGAAGCTGGCCAACTGGGCCTTCGGCGACTTCATCTTCGGCGTGGAGAACGACGCCTTCTTCGACGTGAACAAGGCCCGCCGCTTCGGCTTCCAGGAGATGCACCTGGACAGCACGGAGGCCATGGTCGCGCTGATGCGTCAGCTCCAGGCGGAGAAGCTCATCCCCGCTTGAGGCGCCCGCACACCGCGGACGCCGCCAGGAAGCCCACGCTGAAGGCGTCGCGGAAGCGGTCGTAGAGCCTCCCCACGCCGGGCACGTTGGCGATCATGTCGCCGAAGCTCCACATCTCCTCGTGCGCGTGGATGAGCGGCAGCACCTCACCGCCGCCCTCGCCGCGCTGGAGCGTGAAGTCGTAGACGAGAATCGTGCGCAGCGGGTACGTGTAGAGCCACGCGAACTGCTTGAGGTTCATCACCCCGTCCACGATGGCCCGCCCGCTCTTGCCATCCGGCTCCAGCTGGACGTTGAGCTGGAAGATGTCGAAGTCGAAGCGGAACATGCAGTGGAAGCCCGCCGCGCCCTTGCGGTACGTCTCCTTGCCGCCGCCCTTCTGCCAGGGGTCCGTGAAGGTGACGTCCTCCGCGAGCATCGGCAGCAGCTCCGCGTCCAGCACCGCCGCGGGGATGGACGTGGTGTAGAGCAGCCGCGTCACCTCCCGGAAGCGCGCCTCCAGCTGCTCGATGAGTGCCTGCTCCGCCTTGCGCATGCGCCGCCCCCGCTGCCCGCTGATTGGACCGGGCCTGAAGGTAGGCACGGGCCTGGAGCGGGGGAAGACGGGGTGCGTCAACCGCCCAGTTCGCTGAGGAGCCGCGCCGCCTCGTCCTTCACGGCGACGTCCGCGCCCAGCGACTGCGCCTGCCGGGCGTGCCGGGTGGCTTCCGCCCGGTCGAACGGCTGGGTGGCGCGCGCCAGGTTCAGGTGCGTGAGCGCGTCCTGGGGGTTCGCCTCCAGCACGCGCTCCAGCAGCACGCGGGCGCGCGCGTGGTCCTGGTCGCCCATGAGCAGGCGCACCAGGTCGTTGGTGGGGCCGGGCTCCTGCGGCGCCGCCGCCACGGCCGCCTCCAACTGCTTGCGGGCCTCCGCGCGCTCGCCCAGCGCCTCGTGCGCCTGCGCCAGCGAGTGGAGGATGTCCCACTGGTTCGGGGCGCGCTGGAGGGCCTCGCCGAAGAGGGCCTTCGCCTCCGCCAGCTCCCCGGCCAGCATGCAGGCCAGGCCGTGCAGGTGGATGTAGCGGACCTGCGTGGGCTCCAGCTCGCGCAGCTCCAGGATGGTGCGGCGGGCCGCGTCCTGGCTGTTGGCCTGGAGGTAGAGGCGCAGGAGGTCCTGCAACACCGCCACGCGCGTGCGGCCCTGGGCGTGCTCCAGGGCGCGCGTGGCCGCCGCGATGGCCTGCCCGATGGCGCCGTTCGCCGCGTGCGCGCGCGACAGCAGCAGGTGCGGCAGGGCCTCCGTGGGCGCCAGCGCCGCGGCCTGCTGGAAGTGCGCGGCGGCCGCCGCCGTGTCCTTGCGCTGCATCGCGATGCGGCCCAGCTCGAAGTGCGGGTAGGCGCTGTGGGGCGCCACCACCTGCGCGGCCTCGAAGGCGGCCTTCGCGCCCTCCAGATCGCCGCGCTCGGCCAGCAGCGTGCCCAGGTTGAAGCGCTCGAAGTAGCCGGCGGTGGGCGCGGCGGCCAGCGCCTTGAGCGTCACCAGCGCCACCGCGTCGCCGGCCTGCGCCTTGAGCATGGCCAGGTGGGCCTGCGCCTCCGTGTTGTCCGGTTGCACCTGTAACAGCCGCGTCACGGCCCCTTCCGCGTCCTTCGCGGCGCCGGTGCTCAGGTGGGTGCGCACCAGGCCCATCAGACAGTCCACGTCCTTCGGGTCGATGGAGAGGCCCTTCTGGAAGCTCTTCACCGCCTCCGCGGGCTGGCCCTGCTGCAGCAACTGCCCACCCTCTTGCGCGTACCTGGATGCCATGGCCCCCTACCTACCACGAGCCTCCAGAAACCCCGCCTCCCCGCCCGCCCCTACCGGCGCAGCGCCGCCAGGGCGACACCGGGCAGCTTCCACCAGGACGGGGACTGCTCGAATTCCACCAGCCGGCGGGACAGCGTCGCCATCCCCTTGTGCCCGGGCACCCACGGAGGCGGGAACAGGGACGTGATGGGGGCGCGCAGGACCGCCTTCTCGACGGACTCCAGCATGAACGTGTTGTGCACCCAGCCCTGCCCGCTCTGGATGTCCCCGCGCGACGCGGACGGATGGCCGCCCCAGGGCAGGCTGCCCAGCGCGTAGCCCGCAGCGGGCCAGGTGTTGAGGGCGACGGTGCCGTAGCGCAGGTCCCGCACCGCCTTCTCCACCGCCGCGCGCACCCTCGGGTCCCGCATCGTCTTCGGGTGGACGACGAGCATCGCGTTGAGGGTGCCCCACACCTTCTCGTTGAGGAACGCGACCGCGGCCTCCAGGAAGGCCACCGGTTCGTCGGAGCCCGGCAGGCCCGTCTCCGACAGCACCGTGCACCAGGGCTCGTGGCGGAACACGCGGTCGTCCGTCCTGGCGGGGTCCACGTCCGGAATCAGCGCGTAGGCCAGGTCGCCCTCGCCGGGGTTGCCCACGAGCCGCAGGTTGGGGCGCGCGTCCGTGAACTGGTGCCAGCGCTCGCTCGCGCCCGGGTAGTACGCGCGGCGCACGGGCGCCTGGCCCAGGCTGGCCTGGATGCGGTCCACCAGCGCGCCGCGCTTGAGCCAGTCCTTCGGCTGCACCAGCAGCTTCGCCGCGTTGCAGTTGAAGGACGCGTTGTTGGACACCATGCCGGCGATGTCGTCCGCCTGGAAGCGCAGCTCGCCGTCCGAGTACGGCCCCGGCACCACCACCACGGGGGAGATGTTGCCCAGCTCGCTGGACACGGGCTTCGCGAGCAGCGGTTCGTCCTTGCGCCGGCGCTCGTCGGACTCCGGGCCGGGCGGGCCCCACACGAGCGCGTCGTGGGTCTTGTCGCTGCCGGTGATGTGCACCTCGTCCACCGCGGCGTGGTGGACCAGCTGCGCGCCCTCCTCCGCGCCGCCGTACATGATGGCCAGCGCGTCGCGCGCGACCAGCGGCGCGAAGGCCTGCTCCAGGAACGGGCCCAGGTACGCGTTGACGGGGTTCATCTTGAGCACGCAGACGGTGCCCTCGACGAAGAGCTTGTAGAGGCAGTCCAGCGGCGGGATGGAGTTGACGTTGCCGCCGCCCAGCACCGCGCAGACGCGGCCCTTGTGGGGCTTCTTGTAGAAGGACGCCTGGTGGTCGCGCAGGTTGTCCGCGGTGACGCCGGGCTGGAAGTAGACCTCGCCCGTGGTGCCGGGCAGCAGCATCCCCTCCAGCCGGTCGCGGGGGAACAGCCGTGCGGCGAGCCGGCCGTCCTCCAGCGTGCGCAGGTGCTTGCTGGGGATGACGGGCACGCCGTGCGCCTGGATGTCCTTCAGCGCGTCCGCCAGCAGGCGCAGGGTGCGCACCACCACCATGGGCCCGCCGAGCCACTCCTCACCCGCGAGTGGACCGCCGGGGTCGATGCCCTTCGCCTCGCAGGCCGCGCGCACGCTGGGCGCCGCGATGGCGACGTACGCGTGGCGCAGGTCCTCCAGGAGCCGGATGCGCTCCTTCAGGGCGAGCTTCACCCACGCGCTCGAGCCCTCACGGACCCGGCGCACCAGGATGTCGATGGTGGTGCGTGACGTGGACTGCGGGACGGCGGCGGACATGGCGACCTCCGAGACAGGCTTCACACCGGGTCCCGGGATAGGGAACCCCCGCGTGCGCCGTCACCGAGGGGCCGCGCCCTCCGTCCTCAGGTGGGCAGGGGCTCGGCCAGGCCCTTGCGGATGGCCTCGTCGATGACGGCCATGACCTTCTTCATGTTCTCGCGGCCGCGGGCCGCCTGCTGCTCGCCCAGCTTCGCCTGCTCCTCGCCGAGCTTCCCCTGCTGCTCGCCCAGCTTCCCCTGCTCCTCGCCCAGGGCCTCCATCTTCCGGCTGAGCGCCTCCTGCTCCTTGTCCAGGCCCTCCAGCTCCTGGTCGAAGGACGCGTCGCGCTTGTCGAGCTCCGCCTCCTTGCGGTCGCGCTCGGGGCTGTCACCGAGCGAGTGGAGGCGGGCGCGCTCCATGGCGATCTCCGCGCGCTTCGAGGCGATGGCGGCGTGCTTCGCGGCGATCTGCGACATGGGGTAGGCGAGCTCCGCCTGCTTCTGGCCCAGCGCGGCCTGCTGCGCGCCCAGCGCGGCCTGCTTCTCACCCAGCGCGCCCTGCGCGTCGCCCAGCTTGCGGTCGTCCTCCAGCAGCTTGCGCACCTGCTCCAGCGTCTTCGCGTCGCGGATGAGCAGGGGCTTGTTGTCGCGGCGCACGAAGAGCAGGTCCTTGCCCTGCTGCTTGAAGGTGCGCGCCAGGTAGAGGTCGTCCGTAGAGCCGGCCATCATCGTGCGGCCGTCGGAGATGTACGCGAAGGAGTCCCCGTCCTCGATGCCCATGTCCGGGGGGCGCGGGCGCGCCGGAGACGCGGCGCGGCCTGCTGTCCTCCCCGGCTTCCCAAGCCCCTTCGTCCCTGGCGCCGGAGCCTCCAGCCCCCATCACCGTCTGGCGTGAGGCGGGGGCGGCCCGGGAGCGGCCGTCGCGGCTATTGGCCCAGCCGGCCCGGCTGGACGCGGAGGTGGCGGCGTCCGGGGAGATGCTGGCGGCGCGGCTCGGGGGCGGCGGCACCGGGTGACGGCGATGGCGGGGCCGGAGCGGCTGGGTGGTGAGTGGTGGACGGACACCCCGTACCAGCGGGACTACTACCGGGTGCACTTCGAGGGGCTGGGGCCCGCCTGGGTGTACCGGGACGGGCGGGACGGGGGCTTCTACCTGCAGGGGTTGTTCGATTGACGGGCGGGCGGTGCGGGTCGGGGTGGAGGCCCCGCCGCTTGTGGCCTAGCGTGACGGCATGCGCCCCGCACGACTCCTCCCGCTCCTCCTCGTGTCCCTCGTCCTCCCGGCCTGCGCCGCCCGGCAGGTGCGCCCGGAGGGAGCCATCCGCAAGGTGGTGGTGGTGGCGGGCTCGCGCGTGGACGTGCTGCCGACAGGCACGTTCCGCCAGGACATCATCGGGGAGAGCAACCCGCGCACGGTGCTGGCCCGCCAGACGGAGGCGGAGCTCCTCACGCGCGGCTTCGACGTCGTGGCCACGCGCCAGTCCCAGGCCCCGGTGCCGCTCACGGACGAGGTGTCGTCCTTCGTCCAGCAGAACAACGCCGAGGCCGCGGTGGTGGTCATCCTGGACTGGCTGGACGTGTCCGGCGCTTCGGTGCTGGGCCGCGTGGACGTGGTGCTGCGGCTGGGCATGGTGGACCCCAACGGCCAGGTGCTCTGGACGGACACGTTCCGCTCGCAGCCCGTGGTGAGCGCCTACCAGTCCGCGACGGACTGGAACTCGTTCCTGCGCCGGGCCGTCATCGACGCGGTGAAGGTGGTGCCGTGACGGCCGGCCTCCTTTCGCGCGGCAAGAGGGGGGCATGCGGGTCCTGGTGACGGGCGCGGCGGGCTTCATCGGCGCCCACGTCTGCGAGCGGCTCCTCGCCCGGGGCGACACGGTGGTGGGCCTGGACGCGCTGGACGCGGCCCCCGGGGACGTGGCGCTGCGGCGCTCGCGCC
>NZ_JBKGHJ010000377.1:0-8710 GCF_046520365.1 Corallococcus sp. 4LFB | reverse complement strand
GTCCCGCCGGACGCCCACGTCCTCCACGCGGAAGGCCGTGCCGCGCGCGCCCTCCACCCACCGCGGCACGAAGCCGTCGCGCGGCACGAAGAGGGCGGCGCCGCACACGTCACACAGCGCGCCGAAGCCCCACAGCGTGAGGCGCCCCCCGTCCCCAAGCCGCCCCTGGTACGCGCTCTGTCCCTCCACGCCCGGCGGACGCGCCTCGCGCACCAGGCCGTGCCGGAGCAGCACGTTGCCATCCGGGCAACGCACGTCCTGGCCCAGGCACCACATGGCCACGTCGAACAGACGGTCGCCGTCGCGGCGCACGTCGCAGGGAAGCAGGGAACTCGCACCACCAGCAGAGACCTTGGACATGGGGCGCCTCGGGCTTCATTGGAAAGTGGGGCAGCGGTGGCTACTCGTGGTCGTGGTCGTGCGCGCCCGCCTCTTCGATGACGAGCGACACCGAGGAGAGGGTCGAAGGGCCGAAGGTGAGCGTGTGCGTGCCCACGGTGAGCGGCACGACGTAGCGGCCCTGGATGTCCGTGCAGAGCGAGGAACTGGTGGCGCTCTCCTCGAACTCCACCGCCGCGCCGCTGCCGTTGGTGACCGTCACCGGCACCGGGGCGCTGGCATAGAGGACGTAGTCCGTGGCCTCGGAGACGGCGAAGGACACCGCGCCGCCCTTGCCGCCAGCGACGTCCACCAGCGCGATGTCGTAGCGCTTGTGGTCGTTGCTCACGGCCGGGCCGTTGCCGCTGGTGACGGCGGTGACGCTGACGGCGGGGCCCTCCTGCAGGTGCTCGCAGCCCTCCTCGTCGACGTGGGCCTCCTCCTCGTCGTCACCACCGCAGCCGGCGGCGAGGAGGGCGGTGGACAGCAGCAGCGCGGACAAGAGCTTCTTCTTCATGATGGGGACTCCAGGGACAGGGATGGACTGCGGGAACTCCAGCCCCCCGCCCCACGCGCACCGCTCCCAGGAGGAGTGAGCACGAAGGACCGGGCAGGACTGGAAGGAGGAACCGCGGCACGAAGCGCGCGGGTGCGTGCGGCCAGGAGCACCCGAGCGCGCGCGGCGGATCCGTTCAGTGAACGGGAACGCGCACGACCCGGACTCCGGTGGCCACGGCGCACCCCGCCCCACGAAGACACGTGGGGCCGGGAGGGCGGGCTTCGACGGCGGAGGCTAGGCGCGCGGCGGCGACGACTTGGGCGCGAGCCTCAGCAGCGCGACGGGTGCCGCCTGGAAGCGGAACACCGCCAGCGCCGGGCTGGAGCGCGTGGAGACCGCGGCCACGACGGGCGCGGACCCGGCCGGAGGCGGGGCCTCACGGCGCAAGAAGGCATGGTGGCAGTGGGCCTCCGTGCCGTGGGGCGTGGCCTTGGACACCGGCGCCCGCGCCACGCGCGCATCGTCGAAGGAGCGCTCCTCCTCCAACGGCCCGCCGTGCGAGGCCTCGCTCACGTGCATCACGTCCCCGTGCTCCAGGCACGTGGTGTGCTGCACGAGCGCGAAGTGGAGCACGCTGCCCACGTACACCAGCACGCACACGAGCACCCACGGCAGCGCCAGCAGGCGCGGCAGGGAGCGGTTCGGGCTGGGGCGGCGTCGGAGGCGGCTCACGTCCACTCGGTCTCGTAAAGCAACTGAGTTGTTTTAAGCGACCTCCCCGCCCGGGTGC
Source organism: Corallococcus sp. 4LFB (assembly GCF_046520365.1). NCBI lineage: Bacteria > Pseudomonadati > Myxococcota > Myxococcia > Myxococcales > Myxococcaceae > Corallococcus > Corallococcus sp. 4LFB. The sequence goes on along the minus strand of NZ_JBKGHJ010000377.1, from coordinate 7,043 downwards.
AAGCAGGGACGGAAGAGGCTGCGGGGCGAGGTGGCGGACGTGGGGAACAATGGCGCGGGTCGCGGGTTGTGGACCCACGAGCCCCTGGGGTCGTAGGTTCCGCGCGTGCACGAGCTCATGGATGTCCTGCGCAGGCAGGCACACTATTTCGGACCGGAGCTGGCGAAGACCGCCTATCAGCGCGGCCTCGCGGTGACGAAGCCGGATGGCAGCACCCAGCCCATCCCCATCACCGCCACGCCCGTCATCCTGGACGCGGAGGAGATCAAACGCCGCGCGCTGCTGTCCGCGAAGCTGGCCTCCGCCACCATGAAGATGGCGCGCGCCACGCTGGGCGGCCCGGACGCGGAGGTGCTGCTGGGCGCGCTGTCGCCGCTGGAGCGACGCCTGGCGCAGGCCACCTGGGAGGCGAGCCGCACGCTCGTCAACACGCGCGTGGACTACTTCGTGTCCGCGGGCCGGCCCTGGGCGCTGGAGGTGAACGCCACCATCCCGGCCATGCAGGGCTATTCGGACATCGCGGCGCGCACCTTCATCGAAGTGGTCGCGCGGCACGTGCGCTACCCGGAGAAGGCGCTCGCGGCGCTGCTCACGCTCAACGGCAACAACGCGCTGGCGCTCTACCGCGCGCTGCTGGACGGCTACGCGGCCGAGCGCGACGGGAAGCTGCCGGACACGGTGGCGCTGCTGTGCCGCAAGAACGACGCGCAGATAACCGAGCTGCGCTGGCTGTGCGAGCGCTTCCGCGAGTTCGGCGCGGACGCGGACATCGTGCACCCGGAGGACGTGTCCGGCGACGACGCCTTCACGGTGAACGGCAAGAAGTACGACCTGGTCTACCGCCACCTCTTCGTGCGCCGGCTGGAGCAGAGCCCCGCCCCGTGGGTGGAGGACTTCCTGGGCGTCGTTCCCGGGAAGAAGGCCGTGTTCCTCAACCCGCCCGCCTCGCAGGTGGAGGTGAAGACGACGTTCGCGCTGCTGTCCCAGGCGGTGACGGACGCGGCGCTCGCGCAAGCCGCGGGCCTCACGCCCGACGAGCTGGAGGCGGTGCGCGCGGCGGTGCCCTGGACGCGCCCCTTCCGCCACGGCCCCGGCATGGGCCCCGACGGCGCGCCGGTGGACGACATCGTGGCGCGCGTGGCCGAGGAGCCCGCGCGCTTCGTGCTCAAGCGCGCCTGGGACTACGGCGGCAAGGCGGTCTTCCTGGGCCGCTCCGTGGGCACCGCGCCCTTCGAGGAGCGCGCCAAGGGCGCCTTCGGCGAATCCATGACGTGGGCCGAGCTGTGCGAGCGCGCCGCCACGGCCCCCCAGGGCGGCGGCTACGTGGTGCAGGAGGTGGTGGACACGCAGCCGGAGGAGCACCTGCTCTGTGGCCAGAACAGCGTGCTGCCGACCTCCTTCTTCGTGGATTACTCGGCCTATGCCTCCGTGGGGCTCGCGAAGCAGCCCGCGTGGGGCGGGGTGTGCCGTGGGTCCATGTCGGAGATCGTCAACATCGTGGGCGGCGGGGGGGTCCTGCCGCTCATCACGACGGAAGTGGCTTCAAAGCTTTTGTTGGCGTGGAAGGCCCTTTAAGGCGTCCCCCAAGGCTCCTCGTTAGACAGAGGCCAGGGCGCAGCGGTGCCCGGCCCGAAAGGAAACGGAACACATGGCGTGGGAATCATCAGGTGGCTGGCAGGGCGGGCAGGCGGCCCGGGTAGACGACGTCCTGGTGCAGGAGTCGCAGCGCGCGTTCATGTCGCGCGTGCACGGCTGGATGTTCGCGGGCCTGGCCCTCACCGGCGTGATGGCGATGGTGACGCTGGCCAATGAGACGCTGCTCCGCATGGCGGTGCAGAACCGGATGGTGCTGTTCGTGGTGCAGCTGGGCGTGGTGTTCGGGCTGTCCATCCTGGCGCCCCGGCTGTCCGGCCCGGTGGCCGCGGCCATGTTCGCGGGCTACGCGGCGCTCACCGGCGTGACGCTGTCGGTCATCTTCCTCATCTACACGGCCAGCTCCATCGGCCAGGTGTTCTTCATCACCGCCGCGACCTACGGCGCGATGGCCGTCTACGGCACCGTCACGAAGAAGGACCTGAGCGGCTGGGGCACGTTCCTCTTCATGGGCCTCATCGGCATCGTCATCGCCAGCGTGGTGAACTTCTTCATCCAGAGCAGCGCCGTGTCGTTCGTGACCGCCTGCGCGGGCGTGCTCGTGTTCGCGGGCCTCACCGCGTACGACGTCCAGAAGCTGCGCGAGTACCACGCGGGCACGGGCTTCAAGAGCACGACCGCGGTGAGCATCGTGGGCGCGCTCACCCTCTACCTGGACTTCATCAACCTGTTCCTGTCGCTGCTGCGCCTGCTGGGCAACCGCCGCGACTAGCGCCGGGCGGTAGGACTCAACAGGGTTCCCCGAGGGCGGGGCGCGAGGCGGACAACCGCCTTCAGCGCTCCGCCTTCTTGTTGAAGGGCATCAGGAGCCGCTCCACGGGGCGCCCCTGCACCAGGTGCTCCTCCACGATGGTGGGCACGTCCTCCACCTTCACGCCGCCGTACCAGGTGCCCTCCGGGTAGACGACCACGGAGACGCCGAACGCGCACGTGTCCACGCAGCCCGCCGCGTTGGCGCGCATGCTCCGCTTGAGCCCGCGCTTGTCGAGCTCCTCCTTGAAGGCGGCCCGCACCTCCTCCCCACCCTTGGTGGCGCAGCACCCCTTGGGGTGTCCGTCCGGGCGGCGGTTGGTGCAGACGAAGACGTGGCGTTCGAAGGGAGGCGGCATGGTTCGCCTCCTAACGCGACGGAGCCTCGAAATCGATGCCGCCGTTCAGCAGGCGACCGTCCAGGCCCGCCCCACCCGGCCCGTTTGTCGCGTGGGCCCGGGAGCGCTCCTACGCTCGGAACACGGACTGACAGCAAACATCCGCGAGTGATCACAAGCGCTTGGACAGGCCCCCTTCCCCCATGAGCCGGATTTGCATGGTCATGACGATACATTGCCAGCCACGGCTGCCATTGCCACCGGGAGAAGGGTTATTAGATCAGCCTTGGGCGCAGATCAGGCCGTGTCGAAATGCGTACCAAATGAAGTGTGTAAGCAGGATTCTGACACTAGATATGGGGGCGCAGGTGATGTTGACGGACCCCACCAGCGATCATATGGATCCGCCCGCCCGGCGGGTGGGCAGTCAGGCCCGGGCCCGGATTCCAGGGGTGTGTCCCCTCGTCTCTGCCCGTCCCCGACATTCTCAACGCCGCCGTCCCGGTGCCTGGAACTGATCAACGGATCCCCTGGGATCTCGCGGCGTTGGCCATTTTGCAAACTTTGCATCATCACTCTCAGTGAATCTGGAGGTGGGCGTCATGGAGAAGGAACTGAGTGGGAAGCCGGTGGTGGGAGGCAGGGAGCCGCGGCGCGGAGGCCGCGCGAAGGGCAAGGCGGCGACGGCCTCCACGGGGCTGACCGTGGAGCGGTTCTTCACGACGCCCGGGGTGGATCCGGCGGACGAGCTGGCGTGGGAGTACCGCAGCGCGAGCATCAAGGGCGAGGACGGCAAGGTCGTCTTCGACCAGAAGGACATTGAAGTCCCCAAGTCCTGGTCGATGCTGGCGACGAACGTCGTGGCGTCGAAGTACTTCCGGGGCACGCCCGGCACGCCGGAGCGTGAGACGAGCGTGCGCAAGCTGGTGGCGCGCGTGGTGGACACCCTCACCCGCTGGGGTGAGGAGGGGCACTACTTCGCGTCGGCGGTGGACCGCGAGGCGTTCCACGCGGAGCTGACGCACCTGCTCTTGCGCCAGAAGGCGGCGTTCAACTCGCCGGTCTGGTTCAACGTGGGCGTGGAGGAGCACCCGCAGTGTTCGGCGTGCTTCATCAACAGCGTGGACGACAACATGGAGTCCATCCTGGGGCTGGCGCGCACGGAGGGCATGCTCTTCAAGTACGGCAGCGGCACGGGCTCCAACCTGTCCAGCATCCGCGGCAGCAAGGAGCTGCTGGCGGGCGGCGGCACCGCGTCCGGCCCGGTGTCGTTCATGCGCGGCTTCGACGCGTTCGCGGGCGTCATCAAGAGCGGCGGCAAGACGCGCCGCGCGGCGAAGATGGTCATCCTCAACGCCGAGCACCCGGACATCCTCGAGTTCATCCGCTGCAAGTCGAACGAGGAGAAGAAGGCCTGGGCGCTGATTGAAGCGGGCTACGACCCGTCCTTCAACGGCGAGGCCTACGGGTCGGTGTTCTTCCAGAACTCCAACAACTCCGTGCGCGTCACCGACGACTTCATGAAGGCGGTGGTGAACGACGGCCCGTGGCAGACGCGCGCGGTGCGCGACGGCCAGGTGCTGGAGACGTACAAGGCCCGCGAGCTGTTCCGTGAGATCGCGGAGGCGGCGCACCTGTGCGGCGACCCGGGCCTCCAGTACGACACCACGGTGAACGCGTGGCACACGTGCTCCGGCACGGCGCGCATCAACGCGTCCAACCCCTGCTCCGAGTACATGTTCCTGGATGACTCGGCCTGCAACCTGGCGTCGCTGAACCTGATGCACTTCCGCACGCTGGAGGGTGGCTTCGACGTGGCCGCCTTCAAGCACGCGGTGTCCGTGGTGCTGCTGGCGCAGGAGATCATCGTCGGCTTCAGCCGCTACCCCACCGAGCGCATCGCGAAGAACAGCCACGACTACCGCCCGCTGGGCCTGGGGTACGCGAACCTGGGCGCGCTCCTGATGGCGTCCGGCCTGCCGTACGACTCCCCCGCCGGCCGCAACCTGGCCGCGGCCATCACGTCCCTCATGTGCGGCGAGGCGTACGCGACGAGCGCGCGCATCGCGCAGAAGCAGGGCGCGTTCGCGGGCTACGGCAACAACGCGGAGCCCATGCTCGGCGTCATCCGCAAGCACCGCAAGGCGGCGTACCAGCTCGCGGCGGACGGCGTGAGCGCGGAGCTGCACGCGGCGCAGAAGGAGGCGTGGGACGACGCGCTCGCGAAGGGCATGGAGCACGGCTACCGCAACAGCCAGGTGACGGTGCTGGCGCCCACGGGGACCATCGGCTTCATGATGGACTGCGACACCACGGGCATCGAGCCGGACATCGCGCTCATCAAGTACAAGAAGCTGGTGGGCGGCGGCATGCTGAAGATCGTCAACCAGACGGTGCCGCTGGCGCTGGAGAAGCTGGGCTACCCCCAGACACAGGCGCAGGACATCATCGCGTACCTGGACAAGCACGACACCATCGAGGGCGCTCCGCACCTGAAGCCGGAGCACCTGCCGGTGTTCGACTGCGCGTTCAAGCCGTCCAAGGGCCAGCGCAGCATCCACTGGATGGGCCACATCGAGATGATGGCCGCGGCGCAGCCGTTCCTCTCCGGCGCCATCTCCAAGACGGTGAACCTGCCCAATGACGCCACGGTGGAGGACATCGAGAAGGCGTACATCGAGGCGTGGCGCAGCGGCCTGAAGGCCGTCGCCGTGTACCGCGACGGGTGCAAGCGCACGCAGCCGCTCAACACGTCGCAGGACAAGGCCCCGGAGGCGAGGCGCGCGGTGGCCGCCGAGCCCATCCCCGCCGTGACGCCCGAGCCCAAGGCGCTCCGCCGCCGGCTGCCGGACGAGCGGCAGTCCATCACGCACAAGTTCTCCATCGGGGGCCACGAGGGCTACCTGACGGTGGGCATGTACGAGGACGGCAAGCCGGGCGAGCTCTTCGTCGTGATGGCGAAGGAGGGCTCGGTGGTGAGCGGCCTGATGGACAGCTTCGCCACCAGCGTGTCGCTGGCGCTCCAGTACGGCGTGCCGCTCCAGGTGCTGGCGGACAAGTTCTGCCACACCCGCTACGAGCCGAGCGGCTTCACGGGCAACCCGGCCATCCCCATCGCCAAGTCCATCACCGACTACATCTTCCGGTGGCTGTCGCTGAAGTTCCTGCCCACGGAGCCCTGCGCGGACGACGCGGAGGTGACGCCGGTGGAGGAGGCCCGTCCGGAGCCGGTGACGCAGGCGGCGGTGCCGGCCCAGGCGGGGACGCTGCAGCTGTCCGCGATGAACTCGCGCAGCACGTACCTGAACCAGGCGGACGCCCCGCCCTGCCACCAGTGCGGCGCCATCACCGTGCGCAGCGGCGCCTGCTACAAGTGCGCGAACTGCGGCACGACCAGCGGCTGCAGCTGAAGCGCGCCGCGGTCGTAGGGTGAAGTGAAGAAGGGCTCCGGGGCTTCAAGGCTCCGGGGCCCTTCGTGCTTCAGGGGAAGCGGTGGAGGCGCGTGCAGATCTCCACCGCGCGGTCCGCGATGCGGCCCAGCTCCTCCAGCATGGAGACCTCCACGGGCGCGGGGCCGTGCTCGGCGACGAAGAAGGCCACGGGCTGCCCGCGCGAGTGGAGCGGGAAGACGAGCAGGTGGGACCCGGACTCGGCGCACAGCGCGGAGAAGATGGTTTCGTCCTGGGGGGCCTGCGGGGCGCTGAAGACGCTGGGGCTGGGGCCGTTCAGCGCGGAGGTGAAGAGGGACGGCGTGTCCAGGTCCACCTTGAGCGCGGCGACCTCCGGACGGTCGCTGCCCGGGCCCCAGGCGCGGCCCACGCGCGCGAGTCCGAAGCTGTCCCCCAGCAGGAAGGCCCGGCGGAAGCGGCCCGCGCTGTAGGCCAGCAGCACCTTGCCGACCATGCCCTGCGAGTCCGCGGTGTCGAGCGCGGAGAGGACCTGCTCGGCGGTGACCGCGGGGCCGTCCACGGGCGTGTCGGTGGACGCGCTGGCGGCGGCGAGCAGGGCCTGGGCCGGGTCGATGTTCACGACGGCCTGCGGCTGCCACGGCTGCTGCATGAACTCCCACGCGGAGGCCAGGGCCACGCCGTCCTCGGAGGTGGCGGGCGCGGCGGCGGCGACGTCCAGGTCCACGACGCGGTCCGCCCAGGGGGTCTCCGGGGCTGTGGCCCACGGCGCCCTCCCCTTCCCCGCCGCCCTGCCAGCCCACGAACTCCCACGTGGAGGCGAGCTGCATGGGTTCTTCCGTGGAGGTGGGCAGGTCGTCGAGGGCGATGGGCGTCCGGTCGCGGCGAATCCTCA
>NZ_JBKGHJ010000376.1:0-8727 GCF_046520365.1 Corallococcus sp. 4LFB | reverse complement strand
CGGCCCCCGCCGCGCCGTCCGGCCCGCGCCCCAACGCCGCGCGCGAGGAGCGCGTGCGCATGACGCCGCTGCGCAAGCGCGTCGCGGAGCGCCTGCTCCAGGCCCAGTCCAACGCCGCCCTGCTCACCACCTTCAACGAGGTGGACATGGGCGAGGTGATGGCGCTGCGCAAGAAGTACAACGACAAGTTCCAGGCGAAGCACGGGGTGAAGCTCGGGTTCATGAGCTTCTTCATCCGCGCGTCCGTGGAGGCCCTCAAGGCGTTCCCGCAAATCAACGCGGAGATCGACGGCGAGGACGTCATCTTCAAGCACTACTACGACATCGGCGTGGCCGTGAGCGGCAGCCGCGGCCTGGTGGTGCCGGTGGTGCGTGACGCGGACAAGCTGTCGCTCGCGGACCTGGAGAAGACGGTCGGTGACTACGGCGGCCGTGCGCGCAACGACAAGCTCACGATGTCGGACCTCACGGGCGGCACGTTCACCATCACCAACGGCGGCATCTTCGGTTCCATGCTGTCCACGCCCATCCTGAACCCGCCGCAGACGGGCATCCTGGGCATGCACAACATCGTGGAGCGCCCCGTGGCCCGCGACGGCCAGGTGGTCATCCGGCCCATCATGTACATCGCCCTCACGTACGACCACCGCCTGGTGGACGGCCGGGAGGCGGTGCAGTTCCTCGTGCGCATCAAGGAATGCATCGAGGCCCCCGAGCGCCTGCTGCTCGACATCTGACCTACTCCGCCGCACATGACTGTGCGGGGGTGGAAGACGGGCATTCCCGGTGGGCCGGCTGGACTTCCAGTCGGCCCTTTCACTACAAATAGCTCTGTCTCCCCGGTCGTCGGGCAGAACGGGCGGCCTTCCCCACGGCTGCCCTGCAAACGCAAGGAAGCGCAATGGCAACTGGTACCGTGAAGTGGTTCAACGACGCGAAGGGCTTCGGCTTCATCACCCAGGACGGCGGCGGCGAGGACGTGTTCTGCCACCACACCGCCATCAACATGGATGGGTTCCGCACCCTGGCCGAGGGCCAGAAGGTGGAGTTCGAAGTCACCAAGGGCCCGAAGGGCCTGCAGGCGCAGAACGTCCGCGCGGCGTGAAGTGACGCGTCTCAGCCATTCCTCACGGACTGGTTGAAGCAACAGAGGCCCGGCCCCCTTGAGGGAACCGGGCCTCTGCCTTTTCCAGGCGCGGGTGCGCCGCCCTACTTCTTCAGGTTCTGCTCGAAGTGGGCGATGACGCGCTCGTACTGGCGCTCGGTGATGAGCGGGTCCGGCACCATGTGCGTGAGGCCGGACAGGGGCAAGAGCTGGTGCGGCTTGCCCGCGCGGAACAGCGCGTCCGACAGCTTCAGCGTGTGGAAGAAGTAGACGTTGTCGTCCGCGGTGCCGTGGATGAGCAGCAGCGCGCCGATGGGGCTGTCCTTCTTCGCGTACGTCAGCAGGCTGCTGACCTCATAGGCCTGGGGGCTCTCCTCCGGCAGGCCCAGGTAGCGCTCGGTGTAGTGCGTGTCGTAGTCGCGCCAGTCCACCACCGGGGCGCCGGACACCGCGGCCTTGAAGAAGTCCGGGCGCTTCAGCGCGGCCAGCGCGGCCATGTAGCCGCCGAAGCTCCAGCCGGTGATGCCCACGCGGCTGAGGTCCATCTCCGGCACCTCCTTCGCCAGCGCCTGCACCGCTTCAATCTGATCATCCAGGGTGACGGTGGCGAAGTCGTGCTTCACCGCGCGGTTCCACTCGGACGTCCGCAGCGGCGTGCCGCGGCCGTCCACCTTCACCACCAGGAAGCCGTGGTCCGCGAACCACTGGCTGAGCAGGTGCGCGGCCATGGACTGGTGCACCACGGTGACGGTGGGGCCCGCGTAGACCTCCACGATGACGGGCAGCTTCTGGCCGGGCTTGAAGTCGCGCGGCTTCACCAGCGACGTCCAGAACTTCTTCGGGCCCACCTGGCGGACCTCGAAGTTCGGCGTGAAGGACGGCTCCTGCGCCACCTCCGGCAGCTCGCCCAGCTTCGTGCCGTCGCCCTTGAGGACCACGGTGCGCGGCATGGCCTTGGGGCCCTGGGTGTTGAGGACGATGAGGCCGCCGTTCTTGGAGACGAGCCCGCCCTCCACGGCCGGGCCCGGAGTGCCGGTGGCCACCTTCTCCGGAGCGCCGCCGGCCTTCACGCGCCACAGGTGGCTCACCGTGGGGTTCGGGTCGCCGGTGAAGAACAGCGTCTTGTCCGCCTGGACGAAGCGCGCCAGGTGGCGGAAGCCCGCGTCCGGCTTCACGACGGAGCGGTCCAGCTCACCGCTCGCCTTGCGCAGCTCCACCTCCGGGCCGCCGTTGCGCTCGGTGTACCAGAGGAAGCCGGAGCCATCCTCCAGCCACAGCGGGAAGTCCTGGGCCAGCTCCACCCAGGCGCTGTCCTTCTCCGTGAGCAGGACGCGCGTCTTGCCCGTGGCCGGGTCCACCGCGAGCACCTGCTCCTCCGTCTGGAGCCGGTTCTGCACCACGATTGTCAGCGGCCCGCCCTTGTCCCACTTCACCGTGGCCAGGTACGGGTACTTCTGCGCGTCCCACTGCGCCCACACCGTCTTGCCGCCGGTGACGGGCGTGACGCCCAGGCGCACCTTCGCGTTCGCCTTGCCGGGGCGAGGGTACGGGAAGATCTCCCCGCCCTTCTCCGGGTGCATCACGTCCACGATGGTGAGCTTCTCCACGTCGGACGTGTCGGACTCCGTGTAGGCAATGGCCTTCGCGTCCGGGCTCCACCAGTAGCCGGAGAAGCGGCTCATCTCCTCCTGCGCCACGAACTCCGCCAGGCCGTGCGTCTTCTGCGCGGTGCCGCCCTGCGTGACGCGCTTCTCCTGGTTGGCGGCCAGGTCCACCCGGTACACGTCGTGCCCGCGCACGTACGCCACCTGCTTGCCGTCCGGGGACAGGCGCGGGTCGATGACGCCGGGGCCCGTCTTCACCTCCGTGGACTTCCCCGTCGCGCGGTCCACCACGTAGAGGCGGCCGGAGAGGGGCACCAGCAGCCGGGTGCCGTCCTCGGAGAGGTTGTAGGAGGTGAAGCCCCGGGCGCTCACGCGCATGCGCTCACGGCGGGCCTTCTCCTCCGGAGACAGCGTCTCCTCCGCGCCCTTGAGGAGGGCCTCGGGGGTGAGCAGCTCACGCGCCTGGCCGTTGGCCACGTCGAACGCGTAGAGCATCTGCACGTTGGACGTGGGGGAGGTGCGCAGGAAGAGGACGGACTTCTCGTCCGGGGTGATGCGCGTGCCCACCGGGCGGCCGCTCTGGAAGCGGCGCGTCTCGGCGTACTGGCGCAGGAAGGTGTCCGGCTGCTTTTGCGAAGGGGCCATGGCGGAGGGTTTGCGCTCCTGGGCGATGGAGGGGGCGCTGCTCATGAGGAGCAGCGCGGCGGCGGTGAGGACCTGACGCATGCGTAGTTGAATCCCCGCGGGGCGGGGCTCCTTTCGCGGGAAGGTGCGGGCAAGCCTACACTCCGGCCGCCGCGCGGCCCCCTCAACGTCCGGCCCAGGAGAGGATTCCCACCCCCATGAATCCGAATGATGACGACGCCCTGCGCCACCTGCGCCTCGCGGGCGTGGTGCGGCTGGGGCTGGGCGGTGGCCGTGGCCCGACGGACGCCTACGTGTTCGACCCGCACCGGCTCGCGCTGCCCGCGTGGGCCTGTGCCCTGGGCGACGCGGGGCCCCCGGCCCTGCTCGTCACGCTGGACCGGCACCTGGACATCGTCGTGCCCGAGCGCCCCGCCGACATGCCGGACCGCTCCGCCGGCCTGCGCGCGCTGGACGAGCACGCGCGGTGGAAGCTGGACGTGCGCAACTACGACCACATCGTCGCGGCGATGGAGGCGGACCTCGTGGGCGACGCGCTGCTCATCGCGCGCACCCGGCCCCGGGGCTCCTTCGCCGGAGACACGTACGTGGACACCCGGGGCCGCTCGCACCGCATCGTGTCGGTGACGACCGTGGACCGCGCGGCGGAGGCGTACCTGCACCCCGGCCCCACGGACGCGGTGCGCGACGTGCTGGAGGCCGCGTCCGCCGTGCTGCTGGACGTGGACCTGGACTGCTTCACCAGCCTGAGCGACGCGGACCCCACCACCGTGCTGCCATGGCCGAGGTCCGTCATCCGCGAGTTCCTCCTGCCCCCGACTCGGAGCCCTTCTGGGACGCGGTGCTGGGCAAGGCGGTGGCGCTGACGCTGGCGCGGGAGCCGCATCACTGCGGCGGGCTGCTCGCGTCCGGGGAGCTGTTCCGCGACGTGGCGGAGGTCCTCTTCCGCGAGCTGCTGCGCGTCGAGCCGCCCTGAAGCGCCGGAGCTGCTCCGGAACCTCAGGGCGAGTCGAGGAACGAGGGCCGGTAGTCCGTCACCTGCCCGCTGCCGAGCGACAGGCGGCTGCCCACGGGGGGACGGTCGCCGTTGAGCACGTAGCCGAAGTCGATGCGGAACGGGAACACGTTGAACTGGGGGAACAGCAGGCGCAGGCCCACGCCCACGGTGGTCACCATCTCCGGCCGCTGGTCGAAGGCGCTGCCGGAGTCGAGGAAGAGCACCCCGCCCAGGTGCACCGTGCGCACGACGAGCGGCGCGGTGCGGTACTCCAGGTTCACCAGCAACAGCCGCTTGCCGGAGTACGCATCCACCGCCGAGCCTCGCAGGCCGTTGCTGCCGCCCAGCAGGCTCACGCGGTCCGACAGGTCGTCGATGTTCACGTCCAGCAGGCCGCGCGCCACGAAGCGCCCTCCGAGCACGCGCGGCGACACCTGCACCAGCTCCGCGGCCCAGCGGCGGTTCGTCCAGCCCTCCTTCACGCCGGGCTGCCGCGCATTGAACTGCTGGCGGATGGACGCGGCCGCGGACGCGGTGGTGAGCGCGTCCCCCCAGTGCACGCGGTAGCGCAGGGACAGGCCCCCTTGCGCGAAGTGCGCCGCGGACGGGAACACCGGCGGCGCGTAGCGCAGCGTGGCCAGCACCGAGTGCCCCAGCTGGAAGTCCTCCGACAGCGTGTACGAGTCCACGTTGCGGAGCACGTCGTAGCGGGCCTCGAAGGCGCTCAGGGAGAAGTTCGCGTACCCCGCGTCCTCCGCGCGCGGCAGGTAGTTGCGCCGGAACCAGTCCGCCTGCGCGTCGCTGAGCCGCGACGCCAGCGGCGCGGCGTAGGCGTAGTGGTAGGCCCCCGCGCCCATGCCCACGTTCCACTTGTAGCGCTGGCCGTAGGAGCGCGTGTACGTGGCGCCCGCGGCCACCTCGCGCGTGTTGTAGACGTACGGCACGGGGTCGCCGTCCGGGAACGGGAGCTGCCAGATGTCCGCGCCCCGGAACTGGCGCGCGGTCTCCACGTTCCACGCCACGGACGTGCTCAGGCTCCACGGCGTGGCCAGCGAGTACAGCGGCCGGCTCACGACGAGGCTCCCGCGCGAGCCCTCCGCGCGGCCCGTGTCGCGGTTGATCAGCACCGCCGCGGACTCCGTCAGCGACCACCGGCTGCCGAGCACGCGCTTGTCCGTGTAGCTCTGGCCGAGGCTGAACGTGTCCAGGCGCATGATGAAGTCCAGCGCCACCTTCTTGCCGCGCCCCAGGAAGTTCTGCTCCGTGCCCTGGAGGCGCAGGTAGAGCAGCAGCGAGCCCACGGCGGAGAACTCGTTGTTGAGCCGCAGCGACCACAGGTCCTTCGTCACCAGCAGCAGCGCCACCTTGCCGGGCGCGCTGCCCTTCACGGGCACCGCCCGCACGACGGAGAACAGGCCCAGCTTGCGCAGGTTGCGCACCGACTCCGCGACGAGCGCCTCCGAGTACGGCTGCCCCGGAGCGATCAGCACCTCCTGGCGGACGATGTCGTCGCGGGTGCGGACGTGGAAGATGTTGAGCAGCGATGGATAGGGGTCCATCGGCGCGACCACCTCCTCCGCGGCGACGAGCACCTCCTCCAGCACCTGGCCCTCGGGCGCGGGCTCCACCTGGCGCTCGACCTGGCCCAGGCCCCAGGCGATGAGCGCGTCCTCGTAGTTCTTCGTGCTCGCTTCGTCCTTGGAGAGCGCGGGAACCTGCGTGCCCTCCGGCCCCACCGGGACCTGCTCAGCGCGAGGCGGCGCCGCGACCTCCGTGTTCGACACGCCCGACGGCTCGACGTCCGGCGAGCGCACGGGCGCATCCGGCGGCGCGACGTCCTGGGGCTGCCCGGACCGACAGGCGCGCTCTGTCCGCCCGTCGCGGCGAGCACGGTGATCAGCAGGACGGGCAGTGAGAGCGGCACGCGCGCATCCTGTCATGCGCTGGGCCTGCCGCCAGCCTCCGCTCACGTCAGCGCGGTGCGCAGGTCCCCCGGCCGGGCCATGGGCAATGGCTCCCCCTTCGCGACCGCCGCCACGATGCGGGCCAGCTGCTCCACGCCGTCCGACAGCGCCGCCGGTCCCGGCTGGAGGATGTAGGAGCTCCTCACTTCGTAGAGCTGATCATCCAGCACGGCGCGCACGCCCGCCCAGCCCGGCCGGGAGGCGATCTTCTCGCGCTTCGCCTTGCGCCCGCACCAGCTGGCGATGACGCCCTCCGGGTCGCGCCTCGCCACCTCCTCCGGTTCGAAGATGCGGCCCTTGGCCCCCTGCGACGCGCGCGACTCCTGGCACACGTCCACCCCGCCCACCACCTCCACCAGCTCCGAGCACCAGCGGATGCCGGAGATGAGCGGCTCGTGCCACTCCTCGAAGAAGATGCGCGGCCGCTTCGGCAGCGACTGCGCCGCGTCCGAGTGACGCTCCAGGTTCTTCTCCAGCTCCACCGCGAGCGCCTCCGCGGGCTCCGCCCGTCCCACCAGCGCCCCGGTCAGCCGCACCGCCTGCAATATCTCCGCGAGCGAGCGCTGGTTGAACAGGTACACCGGCACCCCGCGCTTGCAGAGCTCCCGGCCAATGTCCGCCTGCAGGTCGCTGAAGCCCAGCACCAGGTCCGGCTTGAGCTCCAATATCCGCTCGAAGTTCGCGTCCAGGAACGAGCTGACCCGGGGCTTCCTGCGCGCCTCCGGCGGCCGCACCGTGAACCCCGACACGCCGACGACCAGGTCCCCCGCCCCGATGCGGTAGAGCACCTCCGTCGTCTCCTCCGTCAGGCACACCACCCGCCGCGGATGGCGCGGCGCCGACGACAACAGCGCGGACAGCTGGGCATTCATGCGGGAAACCCTACCCCGCTCCCGCCTCCTCCACCCGAGATGACGCGACGCACCAGCGCCCGGCGACTGTGCGACAACGGACGCTGATTTCCACGATTTCCGAAGCACCCGGGGACGGGGCAGCACGGGAAGTGCGGGAGTGCGGGCGCGCGGCGCGGGCCGGAAACTCGGGGCCGGCGCGCGGCGATGATAGCGGCACGTCTCTTGGGCGGTTTTCCAAGGCGGTGCTAGGCTCCGCCGGGTCCGAAACGACGTATGCGGTCCTTCTCTACGCCTTGGGGGAACACATGATCGAAAGCGACGCTCCCCGCAAGGGCGCGCCCGCCGACGTGCCGGATCCCCTGCTCGGGCGGATCCTCAACGAGCGCTTCCGCATCCTGGAGACGCTTGGCGCCGGAGGCATGGGCCGCGTCTACAAGGCCATGCAGGCCCCGCTGGACCGGCTGGTGGCGCTCAAGGTCCTCAACCCGCAGTACAGCGGCGAGGGCAAGGACCCGGGCTTCCAGAAGCGCTTCTTCCTGGAGGCCAGCGTCACCGCGAAGCTGCGCCATCCGAACACCGTCACCGTCATCGACTACGGCAAGACGGAAGACGGCATCTACTACATCGCCATGGAGTACCTGGAGGGGCTGACGCTGTCGCAGCTGCTCACCCAGGAAGGCCCGCTGCCGTGGGAGCGCGCGCTCACCATCGGGCAGCAGGTGGCCCGCTCGCTGCGCGAGGCGCACAAGGTCGGCCTCATCCACCGCGACCTCAAGCCCGCCAACGTGATGATCCTCAACCAGGAGGCGGACCACGACGTGGTCAAGGTCCTGGACTTCGGCCTGGTGAAGTCCTTCGTGGGGGACGCCGCCATGAAGGAGGACACCACCCTCACGCAGGCGGGCGTCATCCTGGGCTCGCCGCAGTACATGGCGCCGGAGCAGGCGCGCAACATCGCGGATCCGCGCAGCGACGTGTACAGCCTGGGCGTGGTGCTCTACCAGGTGCTGATGGGCCGGCCGCCCTTCCAGGCGGCGCAGAGCATTGACGTCATCGTCAAGCACATCAACGACCCGCCGCCCCCCTTCCACACCGTGTGGCCGGACCACCACGTGCCCGCGGAGGTGGAGGCGCTGGTGATGAAGTGCCTGGCCAAGCGCCCCGTGGACCGCTACGCGTCCATGGACGCCGTGCTCCAGGGCATGCGCACCGCGGCCTCCGCGTCCGGCGTCAGCGGCGTCTTCGCCACGCGCACCGGCCTCAACGCGGTGGGCTCCGGCCCCCACAGCGGTCCGCACAGCGGCATCCACTCGGGGGCCCACCCCGCGCTGGGCTCCGGCCCCACGCCCGCGCCCAACACCATGGCGCTGGACATCTCCGTGGACGAGGCCGGCGGCCTCGCGAAGAAGTCCAACAAGGGCCTGGGCATCGCCCTGTTCGGGGTGTCCCTGCTGCTGGGCTGGGCGCGGCGGGCTTCATCGTGCTGCGCGGCGCCCAGAAGCCCCCCGTGGAGCCGGCCCCGTCCGTCCCCGTGGCGCGCGCGCCTGTCGCGCCTCCG
>NZ_JBKGHJ010000375.1:0-8738 GCF_046520365.1 Corallococcus sp. 4LFB | reverse complement strand
GCGCCCAGTCCCAGGGCCTGGCCCGGAGTCCCTGAGCGAGAGCCGCAGCGTGTGGAGCCTCACCGCGCTCCTGGGGCGCGCTGGGCACGCCGGACGCGCCCGCCGGTGGTGGTGCTGGAGGACTGCCAGTGGGCGGACACGCTCACGCTGCGCGCGCTGGAGGCGTGGTCCCAGGGCCGCCGCGCGGGGGACGGGCGGCTCTTGCTCATCGTGTCCTTCCGCAGCGAGGACATCCATGCGGGCCACGTCGCTGCGGCGGCTGGCGCCGGGCGCGCACCTGAAGCTGTCCGCCTTCGGCGCGGCGGAGGTGGCGCTGCTGGCGGAGTCCATGGCCGGCGTGCTGCCGCCGGAGGCCGTGGAGCTGGTGACGCGGCTGGCGGAGGGCAACCCGTTCATGGCCTCCGCGGTGCTGCACGGGCTGGTGGAGGACGGCGTCCTCATGCCCGGCCCGGACGGCTGGCTGGTGCAGCCGGAGGCGATGGCGCACGCGCGCTCGTCGCGCCAGGCGGCCACCTTCCTGGTGCGGCGCCTGCGCCTGTTGCCGCCGGAGTCCCTGCACGTGCTCAGCGTGGGCGCCGTGCTGGGCAAGTCCTTCGACACGAGGGCGGTGGCGGCCTGTCCGGCACGCCGCTGGAGGCCGTCACCACCGCGCTGGAGCCGCCGCGCCGCCGGCACATGCTGTGGACGGAGGGCACGCGCTCCACCTTCGTGCACGACAAGCTGCGCGAGGTGCTGCTGGACCTGCTCTCCCCGGAGGAGCGCCGGGAGCTGCACCGGCTGGCCGCGCGGGCCGCGCAGCAGGCCGCGCCCAACGACCCCTTCGAGCTGGCCTACCACTTCGACGCGGCGGGGGAGAGCGCGCAGGCCCTGCCCTACGCGCTGGTGGCCGCGGAGCAGGCGCGCCAGCGCTTCTCCCTGGACACCGCGGAGGTGAACTACCGCATCGCCGAGCGCGGCGCGGAGGGCGCGGACGCGCACACCCGCTACCGCATCGCGTCCGGGCTGGGCACCGCGCTGATGATGCGCGGCCGCTACGACGAGGCGCAGCGGCAGCTGGAGGCCGCGCAGGCGCTGGCGCACGACCGGCTGGAGCAGGGCCGCACGCTGGGGCACCTGGGCGAGCTCGCCTTCAAGCGCGGCCAGACGGTGCAGGCCAACGCCTACCTGGAGCAGGGCCTGAAGCTTTTGGGCCGCTACGTGCCGCCCGGCGCGCTGGCCACCGGCGCGAGCGCCGCGTGGGAAATCCTCACGCAGGCCGCGCACACCGTGGCGCCGCGCCTGTGGCTGGCCCGCAAGTCCCTGGCCCAGGGGGAGGAGGACCTGCTCGCGGTCAACCTCTACAGCCGGCTCGCGTACGGCTACTGGTACCAGCGGGGCCGCGCCGCGGTGCTGTGGGCGCACCTGCGCGACATGAACCTGGCGGAGCGCTACCCGCCCACGCCGGAGCTGGCGCAGGCCTACTCCGCGCACTCGCCCGCGCTCACCACCCTGCCCTGGTTCCAGCGCGCGTATGCCTACGCGGAGAAGTCGCTGGCCCTGCGCCAGCAGCTGGGCGACGTGTGGGGCCAGGGCCAGTCGCTGCACTTCTACGGCCTGGCGCTCTACGCCTCGTCGCGCTTCAAGGACTGCATCGAGAAGTGCCGCGAGGCGGTGCGCCTGCTGGAGCGCACCGGCGACCCGTGGGAGGTGAACAACGCCACCTTCCAGATCGCCATGTCGCTCTACCGCCTGGGCCGCCTGAAGGAGGCCGCGGCGGTGAGCCAGAAGCTGCACGCGGCGGCGCTCGCCCTGGGGGACCGGTACTCGCTGCGCCTGGGCCTGGAGGCGTGGGCCAAGTCCACCGGCGGCCGCATCCCCGCGGCGCTGCTGGAGACGGAGCTGGCGGCGCCCACCGCCACCGACCCGCAGTCCTTCGCGGGCGTGCTCCAGGCGGAGGGCCTGCGCCTGCTGCGGGAGAACGAACCCGCGCGCGCCGCGAGGTGCTGGAGCGCGCCGAGCGCGTGGTGGAGGACGCGCACCTGCGCCAGGAGTACGTGGCCCCCATCACCCCGTGGCTCGCCACCGCGCGCAGGCGCCTGGCGCAGCAGGCCAGCCCCTTGAACCCCCGGCAGCGCGACCGGCTCATGATGGAGGCCGACAGCGTGGCGAAGCGCGCCCACGACATCGCGCGCACCTACCGCAACAACCTGCCGCATGCGCTGCGCGAGCGCGCCCTGATGTGCGCGCTGCGCGGCCGCCCCGCGCGGGCCCGCAAGCACTTGGACGAAGCCCTGCGCGTGGCCGAAACGCTGGGGATGCGCCAGGAGCGCGCGCTGACGCTCCAGGCCCGCGGTGAGGTGGGCCGCGTGCAGGGCTGGCCCGGCGCCGCGCGCGACCTGGAGACGGCCGCCCGCGAGCTGGAGGCCATGGAGGACGGCCTGCACAAGGAGGCCGAGCAGGGCACGGCCGGCCTGGAGACGCTGTCGCTGGTGGACCGCTTCCCGCGCGTGCTGGAGGTGGGGCGCAGGCTCGCCTCCGCCCTGTCGCGTGACGCGGTCTTCGAGACCGCCCGCCAGTCCATGCAGGAGCTGCTGCGCGCGGAGCGCTGCGCCGTGGTGGACCCCCGCGCGGTGGTGTCGGAGGAGGACGCGAAGAACCAGGGCCTCAGCCGCACCGCGCTCGCCCGCGCGCTGGAGACGGGCCGCATCACCGTGCTGGGCCAGGGGCTGCCCGGCGGCATCAGTGAGAGCATGGAGCTGCTCGGCGTGCGCTCGCTGCTGTGCGCGCCGCTCCAGGTGCGCGGCCAGACGGTGGCGTGCGTGGTGGCCAGCCACCGCAAGGTGGGCGCGCTGTTCGGCGAGGACGAGGAGCGCCTGGCGTCCTTCGTGGCGGTGCTCGCGGGCGCGGCGCTGGAGAACGCGGAGAACTTCGAGCGCGTCGCCGCCCTCTCCGAGGAGCAGGGCCGCCTCTACCGGGAGGAGCAGGAGGCCGTGCGCCGCCGCGACGACTTCCTGTCCATCGCCGCGCACGAACTGAAGACGCCGCTCACGTCGCTGCAGCTGCACATCCAGGGGCTCCAGGCGAAGGCGAAGGGCGCGCCCATGCCGCCGGAGAAGCTGACCGCGAAGCTGGAGTCCGCCTACTCGCAGACGCAGCGGCTGGGGAAGCTGGTCAACGACCTGCTGGACATCTCCCGCATCGCGCAGGGCCAGCTGCACATCAAGCGCGAGGACGTGGACCTGGTGACGCTGGTGCGCGGCCAGCTGGAGCGCAGCCGCGAGGCCCTGGTGCGCGCCGAGTGCGAGGTGCGCTTCCACGCCAGCGAGCCGCGCCTCGTGGGCCACTGGGACGCGCTCCGGCTGGAGCAGGTGGTGGGCAACCTCTTGACCAACGCCATGAAGTACGGCGCGGGCAAGCCCGTGGAAGTAACGCTGGACGGGGACGCGACGCGCGTGCGGCTGGAGGTGCGCGACCACGGCATCGGCATCGCGGAGGAGGACCGGGCGCGCATCTTCGAGCGCTTCGAGCGCGCGGTGTCCGTGCGCCACTACGGCGGCTTCGGGCTGGGGCTCTGGATTGTCCGCGAAATCGTGCAGGCGCTGGGCGGCAACATCGACGTCGCCAGCGCCCCGGAGCAGGGCTCCACCTTCACGGTGACCCTGCCCCGCTCCGGCTCCCCCGTGCACTGAAGGGGCACGGAGGGCGAGCCTGGAGGGCCGGCGCTACTGGCGCGTCGCCTCCAGGTAGATGACGTTGTCCTGCGAGTCGCGGAACAGCCGCACGTTGGCCACCTGCTCCAGCGGCGTCTCCGACAGGAGGCCGCGCATGCCGTCCTCGTCCCGGTAGGTGAGCCACCAGTCCATGAAGGCCTCCATGTAGCCCGTCTCCGGCGGGTGCACCGCGAAGTTGGCCACCAGCAGGCGTCCGCCCGGGCGCAGCATGTGGAAGAGCAGCGCGGTGAGGCGGGCCGCCACGGAGTCCGACAGGTAGTCGTACAGCCCGGCGGAGTACGCGAAGTCCAGGTCCGTGAACACCGCCTTGCCCGCGAGCAGCGAGCGGACCGAGCCGCACACCGGCCGCACGATGCCACCCGGGTGCAGGCGGGAGATTTCGGCCAGGCTCACCGGGTCCTGGTCGAACGCGATGAGCTCCTCCAGCCGCCGCTCCGCCACCGCGCGCGACGACTCCGCCTCCCGCAGGTGCCCGCATGCCACCGACAGCACGCGCCCGTCCGGCCGCCGCTCGGCCGTCTCGTCCATCATCCGCGCGAGCAGCTCCCGGCGCTCGCGCACGCTCCGCGCGGAGGGCTGCCCGTGCATGTACCGGTAGATTTCGCGGCCCGCGTGCAGCTCGTCCGCCGCGTGGTCCATGTAGAGGTAGTCAATGAGGGCCGCGTCGCCCGCGTAGCCGCGCGGCCGCTCGAAGGCGTGCCGGGTGAAGGGGCACTGGTGCAGGAAGGGGCGCATCGGGTGCTTGCGCGCCAGCTCCAGGCAGAAGCGCTTCCACAGCTCCGGGCTCCACTGCCGCCGCCGCTCGATGAGGCCCCCGTGCAGGTCCGTCATGCCCTGGTGCAGCGTGTCGTCCGGGCCCTGCATCATCCGGGCGTGCAGTGCGTCCAACCACTCCCGCGCTTCCAGGAACGCCTCCTCGGGGGTGGGCGCTTCCTCCCTGGAGCCGTTCACCAGGATGAGGTGGTTGGGTTCAGGCGCGACCGGCAGAGCCGCGCCGTGGACCGAAAAGAGGGGCTGGCGCATAGGCATCATCCTGACAACCTGGGAGCGGAGGTCATCCACTTCCCGCGCCCGCGCCCTTCGGCCGACCCTGCTCCAGCCGGCCAGCCGGGGCCCCGCGCACCGCCCGTCCCGCACCCGCCGCGTGACGCCCCGGGTCCGGCGGGACTGGGCTGGCAGGGTTCTACCCGCAAGGTCTGACAACCCCTGCGGCGTGGAGCGGCGTGGGGCGGCGGAATGCGGGGGTGCGGTATCCGGCGACAGGCACTGCGGCTAGGATGGCGCGCCCCGCCTGGAAGAGAGCCGCAAGCCGCGCATGAAGATTGAAATCGCCCACCTGCCCCACGACATCATCGAGATCATCTATCCCTCGGAAGTGACGCCGAAGGACGTGACCGAGTACGTCGAGCAACTGAAGAAGGACATCACCGCCCGTGGGGGCACGGAGTGGTCCGCGCTGGTGGACCAATCCAGGCTGCGGGTGATGCCCGCCTCCGTGGTGGGGGAGATGGCCCGGCTGAACGCCTACGCCCAGCAGCGCGGCATGAAGCGCTCCGCGCGCGTGGTGAGCGACCCCGGCAGCGGCCTGCAGGCCTGGCGCATGACCAAGAACGCCGGCCTCACCATCCCGGCGAAGACCTTCGAGTCGCGCGCCGAGGCGCTCAGCTGGCTCGAAGCGCCCGACGCGGACTGAAGCAACCCCCGACATCCCCCCGGCCCGGTCCTTCCCTGCGACCGCCGGGGTCCGCCTCCGTCTTCCAGTGACACCCCCTTTCTTCACTGTGTCTGTCGCAGTGCCCGTCAGGAGCCGCCCGCATGTCCGTGCCCGCCCCCCACCTCCGAGCGAAGCTGCTCGGCACCCTGTTCTGTACCTTCACCGCCCTGGCCTGCGGGCCGGCCCCCGAGTCGGGCGCGCCCGAGCAGCAGCCCGCGCTGAACGAGTCCAGCGCGCCGGTCGTCTACGGCACCGACGACCGCCAGGACGTCTACGCGCACTCCAGCGCGGTGCTGAGGGAGCGGGCCCGGCTGTCGACCGTGGCCCTCATGTCGCCCTCGGCGCTCAACACGACCAACCCGAACAACGTCACGTTCAACGGGCAGACGCTGGGCCAGTACGCGAACCTGTGCACCGACCAGCGCTTCCGTAGTGATCCGACGGCGGCCTACTGCTCGGGCACGCTCATCGACGACGACCTGGTGCTGACGGCGGGCCACTGCGTGGAGGACCTGACGGACTGCAAGAGCGCGCGCTTCGTCTTCAAGTACTACCGCACCGCCGAGGGGACCCTGGAGACCGTTACCACCCAGGACATCTTCACCTGCAAGGCCCTCCTGGCGCGGCACCTGAGCGACGAGACGGAGGACACCTACGTGGACTTCGCCATCGTGCAGCTGGACCGCTCGGCGGCGCCGCGCTTCACCCCGGCGCCGGTGCGCCCGGGCAACGCGCCCCTGGCGGTGGGCGCCAACGTGGCCGTCATCGGCAGCGGCAGCGGCATCCCGTTCAAGATCGACTCGGGCGGCTCCGTGCGTGAGAACTACGCGGAGTTCATGGACTACTTCGTCGCCACCACGGACACCTTCGGGGGCAACTCCGGCTCCGGCGTGTACGAGACGGTCAACAACACCGTGGCGGGCATCCTGGTGTTCGGCGACGAGGACTACATGGCGCGCGGCAGCTGCAACGTCGTCAACACGTGCACGGAGACGGGCTGCGAAGGCGAAGGCATCATCTACGTGCACAACGCCATCACGGAGTTCTGCGCGAACAACCCCGGCAACGTGCGGCTGTGCAACGCCACGCCCCCCGTGCCCACGAAGTACACCTTCACCGCGACCAACACCGCCAGCGCCACGCGCAACACCGTCAACGGCACGGTGACGCTCGCGGCCGGCCAGAAGCTCACCGTGGGCACCTGCGGCGTCACCGGCGCCGCCCTCACCAGCGGTGACTCCTGGCTGCGCCTGCGCGGCCCGTCCGGCGCGGAGGTCGCCTCCAACGACGACGGATGCGACAGCGGCGTCGGCTCGAAGCTCAGCTACACGGCCACCGTCGCGGGCACCTACGAGGTCCGCGCCGGCTGCTACCAGAACGGCGGCTGCGGCGGCACGGTGGCCTGGGAAGTCACCCAGGGCAGCACGCCCACCCAGGGTTCCTTCACCTTCGACGTCAGCAACACCGCCAACGCCACCACGGGCACGGCGAACGGCGACGTGACGCTGCAGGCCGGCCAGTCGCTGTCCTTCGGCAGCTGCGGCGTGGCGGGCGCGTCCGGCACGGGCGACACGGTGGTGCGCCTGTTCAACACCGCCGGGCAGCAGGTGACGTTCAACGACGACGCCTGCGGCTCGCTGTCGCACGCGGCCTACACCGCGCCCGCGGGCGCGGGCGGCACGTATCAAATCCGCGTGGGCTGCTTCGGCAGCAGCGCGTGCAGCGGAACGCTGGCCTGGACCGTCCAGTAGCCCCGAAGCCCCACGGCTCCCCTCTCCGGGCCCGTCCCTCCCCACCGCGTCCGCGGGGAGTGGCGGGCCCGGTGTCCTTCCACCCCCTGCCGCCCCACCAGGGAGGCAGGCGAGGAAGGCAGGCGGGGGCGCGAGCCCGGCGCAGGCAGGGAACAACCGCTGCCCTAACTTGAAGGCGCATCCCCACTCCCTCCGAGGCCGCGTGTGCAGACACCGGATGCCCGACAACAGGAGCTCTGGCGCCAGGCACGCCGGCTGTCGTCCGTGGCGGCGGGGCTGACGCTCGTGCTGGGCGCGGCGGTGCTGCTGGGCTGGGCGGTGGGGAGCGTGACGCTGACGCAGCTCGTTCCCGGCCTGCCCTCCATGGTCCCCCTGACGGCCGGGGCCTGATGCTCACCGCGTGCGCGGAGCTGGCGCTGGGCGGACGGCGGCCACGTCGCGCCGGCTGGGCGGGTGCTGGCCCTGGGGGGCGTGCTGCTGAGCGTCCTGATGCTGAGCACGTACCTCGGGGAGTCGTCGCGCCGGGACGCCCTGCTCCAGCAGCTGGGCGGGCGCACTTCACCCCAATCCTCGGCGCTGCTGCTGCTGCTCGGCCTGGCCCTGGCGCTCCGGGATGCGCGGGGACGGTGGGCGCGGCGGGTGGGCCAGGGGCTGGCGCTGGGGGCCCTGTTCCTGTCCTTCAGCGTGCTGGTGGCCTACTCGTTCCAGGAGCCGCGGGTGTACTGGTTCGCCGGCAGGGGAGTCGGCATCGCGCTGCACTCCACCGTGGGCCTGCTGCTCCTGTCCCTGGGGGCCCTGCTGCTGCGCCCCGAGCGGGGCGCGGTGGGGGCGTTCCTGCATGCGAACGCGGGCGGCATCATGGCCCGGCGGCTCCTGCCGGCGCTGCTGGTGCCCTGCTGGGCGCACCGCGTGCTCCTGCGGAGCGCCGTGCAGGGCGTGTCCGCGCGGGACGAGGCGGCGCACCTGGTGGAGGAGATCGCCCGCAAGGTGGCGGCGCCCCGGTGAAGGCCCCCGCCCGTCCTCCCCTCAAGGCGCGGCTGCGCGCCTTGCTCCGTCCGCCGCGCACGCTGTCGGTGACGAAGACGGGCCGCACGTACCTGGTGGTGACGTTCGGCGTGGGGCTGGGCGCGCTCAACACGGGCAACAACCTGCTCTACCTGCTGCTGGGCCTGCTGCTCAGCATGGTGGTGGTGTCCGGCGTGCTGTCGGAGCGCTGCCTGCGCGACCTGACGGTGCGCCGGGTGGGCGCGGACGCGGCCTTCGCGCGCGAGCCCTTCGCCTACCGCTGGGCGGTGTCGCGCAAGGCGGGCCACGGCTTCGCGCTGACGTTCTCCGAGGACCTCTCCCCGCTCACCGGCACCGGGAAGCTGGGGCACCTGCCCGCAGGCAGGGAGCACATCGTCCGGGCGGACCTGGCCGCGCCCCACCGGGGCCCCGTGCGCCTGTCCGGCGTGCGCGTCACCACGACGTGGCCGCTGGGCCTGTTCGCCAAGACGCGCGTGTTCTCCCTGGAGGGGATGCTGCTCGTGTACCCGCGCCGGGGCTACGCCTGCAAGGAGCCGG
>NZ_JBKGHJ010000374.1:0-8804 GCF_046520365.1 Corallococcus sp. 4LFB | reverse complement strand
GCGCCGCGGCCTCCACCGCGTCCACGGCGTCGTGGAAGCGCTCCACCTGGCCCTCTTCGTCCGGGCCCGCGCCGCCGCGCTCGCGCCACAGCCGCAGCACCGTGTCGCGCAGGCGCCGGAAGTTCGTCGTCGTGGGGTGCCCGTCGGAGCCCTGCACCAGCAGCGACAGCTCGCGCGCCAGGGCGTCGGCGACGCGCGCGTCCGGGTTCGCCATCCGGGCCGCCACCGCGGACAGCCCGTGGGAGAAGGTGTTGCCGGAGCCGGGCGCTTCGTGGAGCCATGCGTCCTGGAGGACGTCGCGGGACTGGAAGAGGAAGTCGGCGAGGGACAGGGGCACGGTGCGCGGACTCGGGGCGAGGGGCCTTGGGGGTGGGCCGGAGCGAAAGGGCCCCACCGACTTAGGCCCCCGCTCCCACTGCCACAAGGACCGTCTGCCCCCGTGTCAGGAGGTAGGCGAACGGACGAGTCCCAGAGGCCGCAGGGCGGTCAACCGCAGGAGCCCCGTGCCTGGCTCCACGCGGTAGCGGACCTGGAAGCCGCACGCGAGCACCGCCGCCCCCTCGCGCCCGGATGCCGTCACCGGCAGCGACGGCATCCGGCTGACGAGCGCCCCCAGCTCCCCCTGGAGGCGCTCGCGCACGGCGGGCGGACACGCCGTGAGCGTGCGCACCACCGGGGGTTCCAGCTGGCAGCGGTAGGCCATGAGCGCCGCGAAGGGTGTGCATCTACAGCCCAACTGCAAGATGACAGTGGGGCGGTGACAAAGGCTGTCGGGCGCTGAGCGTCTGGGGGGAACAGTCCCCGGGGCACACTGTCGGCCAGGCGACGCTGGGGTTCCCGACAGACCCCGGTGCACTTCAAGAAACCAAGGAAAAGCGGGTCGAATCGAGGGATGGCCCTGGGCGTCCGTCACCTGCTGCTGGTCGAGGACGATCGGACGTGGCGGGAAGGGGTGGGCCGGGCGGCGAGCGAAGCAGGCTTCCAGGTGTCGTCCGTGTCGGACGGCGCGGAGGCGCTGCACTGGCTGCGTCATCGCCCGCGCGCGCAGCACCCGGACCTCATCCTGCTGGACCTGGTGTTGCCCGGGCTGGATGGATGGGAGCTGTACGGCCAGCTGCGCACGGACGCGCGGCTGCGGCACCTGACGGTGATGATGATGTCCACGGGGAGCGGCACGCCGGAGGTGCCGCTGCTAGGGGTGGCGGGCTTCCTGCGCAAACCGCCCCAGCCGGAGGCGCTGGTGCTGGAGTTGTCCGCGCGGCTGCGCCAGCTGCCCGGGCGTCCGCTGGAACCGCCACGCACGCCGTATTCGCTGCGGCTGCCGGACGCATCGCTCTACGCGCTGCATGCGTTGCCGGCCCCGGTCCGCCACGCGGTGCGCGTGCACCTGCTGCGCGCCGCGGAGCTGTCCGCCACGGAGCTGCCGCTGGCGTCGTCATGGCTGATGGCGCTGCACAGCGAGCAGCCCCTGCTGCTGGTGACGGTGGAGGGCGTGCGCGTGGTGCTGGAGGTGGACGACGCCGCCTGCGCGCTGACCGCGAGCATGGTCATCGTGCCCAGCCACCTGCGCTGCTCCTGACGCGGGCTCACACCACCGGCACGCGGTGGACCTCGCCGGACGTCAGGTCCAGCCACACCACGCGGCCGAACAGGTCGTGCACGGCGCACCACTCCTCCGAGAGGCGCACGACCTGGGGCGGGGTGCCGGAGAACTCCACCGTGGCGCGGGCGTGGCCGGCGAGGTCGCGCAGGACGGCCGTGTGCAGCTCGCCCTTCTGGAAGCGCGTCACGCTCCAGGCCTGCCCGAGCACCGCGCCCACGCGCTCCTCGCCCTGCGGGGACGGGAGGTGGAAGCGCCGCACGGCGATGGGGGCCAGGTAGGACCAGGGGCCGGCCCCCGCGCCTTCGGGCACCGCGGTGCGCCCGGCCACCACCTCGCCGTCGGGCGTGAGCGCGAGGGCGTCCGGCGTTCCCACCAGCTCCGGCACGTTCGTGCGCCCGCGCAGGGTGGGACCGCCCGCCAGCACGTAGCTCCAGCGCTCCAGCCGTTCGAAGTCCTGCCCGGGGGACAGGTGCAGGACGAGGAAGGACAGGTGCTGCGCGTCGACGGCCAGCTTCAGCACGGTGCCGCCCACCTGGGACACGCGCCACAGGGAGCGCGGCTCGGCGGCGAGCGTGTCCACCATGCTCACGGTGTCGCGCACGGCGGTGAACCACCGCTCCCCGTCGTAGGTGGGGGCCCACGCGTCCAGCTCCGTGTCGCCCCCGCGCGTGGCCCGGCGCTCCACCAGGTCCAGCCGCGACAGCCGCCACAGGTCGCCCCGGCGCGCCAGCGCGAGCGCGCGGTCGCCCTGCGTGGACACGACGAGCGAGAACGCCGGCAGTCGAAGTTCGCGAGCGTGCGTCCGTCCGGGCCCACCAGCCGCGCGCCCGCTCCCCCACGCGCGAGCAGCACGCGCTGTCCCGGCAGCACCGCGGCGTCATGCACGGCGTGGGCGCCCGCGTCGTCGCGGTCCATCCACACGCGCACCGGGGGCAGGTCGTTCGCTTCGGCCCAGGGGCGCCGGAGGGAGGGCTGGGGCGTGGGCAGGTCCGTGCGCAGCGCGTCCATCGCCGGGTCCTTCAGGGCGCGCAGTTGGTGGAGGAGCCTGGAGCTGGAAGGGAGGACGTCCGCGGCTTCGTCGCGCAGCAGCGCGCGGACGGTGGGGACGAGGAGCGCGCTGCGCGCAGGGGAGGCGGCCTCGCGCAGCAGCTCCGTGGCGAAGGCCAGGCGCTCCGGGGCGCGGGCGGGGGTTTCGTCCGACAGCAGGGGCTGGAGGTCCTCGCGCGCGGCGCCGAAGCCGTCCGGGAACCCGAGCGCCAGGCGCGCCAGGAGCTTCGCGCCGCTCGGGCCACCGGCCTGGATGCCTCGGTCCACCCAGGCCCGCGCGAGTGGCGCGCGGCGCTGACGGGCCACACGGCGTCCACCGCGCGCGCCCAGTCACCGGCCTCCGCGAGCGACTCCGCCCACAGCAGGCGCAGGGCCTGGGCTTCGGCGGGGTGGGTCTTCTCCAGGCGCAGCACCGCGTCCGCGAACACGCCCGAGCGCCGTGCGATGGACACCGCGCGCGCCACGTCCTTCGCGAGGAACCACTGGCGCACCACGAGGCTCACGGGGAGGCCGCGGCCCTCGGCGAGCTCCGCCGCGAGCTGGAGGCGGCCGTGCCGCTCCAGGAAGGACACGGCCTCCTCGGTCGCGTCCAGCAGCTCCGCGAGCACGAAGGCGGCCTCGTCGATGCGGCCTTCGCGCTCCAGGCGGCGGAAGGTCTCGCGGTAGCGCTCGCGCAGGGCCTCGAACACGGCGGGGCCACCACCGAACGACTGCGCGGCACCGCTGCGGCCACGAGGCTGGATGCGCAGCTCCTCGCGCGGTCCGGGAACTCCGAGCGCGAGCCGGGCGCGTTCGTCCAGCGCCTTGCCCAGGGGGATGGCATGGCGCAGCGCTTCGTCGAGGTTGCCCTCCTCGAAGAGCTCGAAGAGGCGGCGAAGGTAGTCGCCCTTGCGCTGCCCCACGAGCTGCCCCAGGGGCGTGTTCTGGAGCATCCACGCCTTGAGTCGCTCCAGCGCGCCGGGGCCTTCGGGTTCGGCGGGGCGTGCGCCGGCAGCCGGTGCGGGCAGCGCGCCCTGCCGCGAAGCCGTGGCACCGCCGCGCCCGCGCATCCCGGCGAGGAGCCGTGAGAACCAGCCCGCCCGTGCACCGGCGCCCGAGGCGGATGCGGACCCAGCGGACGCGGCGCCCGAGCCGAAGAGTCGCTGCCACAAGCCGGGACGGGATGCGCCCGAACCGGAGGCACCTGGAGACACCGCGCTCCGCAGACGGGCGAGCAATCCCGCGCGCCCCGCGGTCACGCTGTTCGATGCACCTTCCCCGTCCGCGCGGAAGGCCCGGCGCAGCCGTGCGAACAGTCCCTCCCGGTGCACACGCACAGCGCTTTGCGACGTGCTCTCGGGCCGTGCGCTGAAGGCCCGGCGCAGCCGTGCGAACAGGCCTTCGCGGCGGACGGTCAGCGTGGCTTCACCGGGCTTCTGTGAGAAGGCCCTGCGCAGCCGCGCGAAGAAGCCCTCTCGTGCCACCGGGACCTCCTTCCCGGCCATGCGCGCCAGCATGCGCTCCGCTTCGGGCGCGAGCGCGGGCACCTTCGGTCCGAACCACTCACGCGTGGGTGGAGGCAGGGGCTCCAGCGCGCTCTGCATGGGCGGAGGCGGGGCTCCGAGTCCCTTCACCCCCACGCGCCGCCACTCCGACACGTCCAGCCACGCCCCCGGATCCACCTGGCGCAGCTCCCCAGGCACGTACATCCGCGCGACGCCCGCGTGCACCAGCACGACGGTTCCCGCGGGTGGAGCCAATCGCTCGCGCTCCTTCGCGCTCAGCGGCGCGCTGGTGAGCACGCCGGCCTCCAGCACCAGGGGAAGCCCGGGCGCGGCCTCCACCGCGCTCTTGCACGGCGCCGCCAGCTTCAACAGGTGCCCACCCGCGAGCGCCCAGACCGTGGCGCCGGGCCTCCACGCAGCGAGCACGCGGCGGCGTGCCTCGGCCTCGCCCAGCGTTCCGGGATGGAACCACCAGGCCGCCGCCACCACGGTGCCCCGGTGCACGTGGGCACGAGGACGCACGGCTCCGGACGCGGGGCTCACGACGTGGCCTCCGGAACGGAGCGGTACAGCACCGCCTGCTCCATCAGGTCCCACAACACGAACTCACCCGCCTGCGTCAGCCACCCGAACGCCGGCTGCCCGTGGCTCGCCGCGGCCTGCACCACGGGGCCACTGGCCACCGCGAGCACTCGTGAAGACTCGCGCGAGAAGAAGTGGAAGGTGCGTTGATCCGGAGCCAACGCGAGCAGGCCGGGCGGTGACGGAGCGGGAGGCTGCACCACGCCCATCACGCGGTATCGCTCGGGCACGGAGAGGACCGACACGCCCGTGTCCAGGAACAGCCGCCAATCCAGCTCCTTGTCACGCACCGCGAGCAACCCCGCGTCGGGATGTGCCCCCGACGGCGAGTAGCCGAAGTACGCCTCCCCCTGCCGCGCATTGAGTGGAACCCTGCGGGCCGGCTCCTCGCCCAGCACCCTGAGCCGCGAGATGGTGGCCCGTCCCTCGCCCTGGGGCCGCAGCACGCAGAGCGGGCGCGAGTTCACCTCCGCCATCGCGGAGACCTGCTCCTCCTCCACCACGAGCGCCGTGGTTCCCTCCGAAGCAGGCGGCGGCAGTGAGACCAACCGGTCCTTGCCATCCTTCAACCACAGGTGCTCCTGCCCCTGTGGATCCACCCAGCTCAAGAGGTTCAACGGCAGCGCGCTCGCCACGGTGTCCGGCCGCCCGAGGTCATCCGCCGCGTGGTAGCGCGCCTTCCGGAAACCCTTCGGCGTATGCACCTGCCCATGCATCACGTAGGTGCCCAGGTGACGCGCGAGCACCAGCAACCCGCCCCTGGAGCGCCATCCCGCCGCGACGACACGCTGCCCGGGAGGCACCTGCACGCGCCGGGGCTTGGGCAGGGTGGCGCGCGGAGAATGCGGCACCGCCATGGCTTCGACGCCGCCATTCGCGGAGAACAGCAGCACGCGCCGGCCCTCTCCGGAGAAGGAGAACTTCACGATGCGCCGGTCGACCGTGCGCGGCAGCCACGCCGACGGCGCGCGGTTCGAATTGAACGGGTTGCGCAGCAGGCGCAGGCAGTCGTCCGGAGGAGGAAGCTCCAGCACCACCGAACGCGGAACACGCGCCGAGGGCCGCACGTCCACGGTGAGCCGGTGCGCGCCGGGCTCCATTGGTTCGGAGACCTCCACGCGGGACATCCCCTCCGCGCCCTCCAGGCGGCCCAGGCGCGAGGAGCCCACGAGCCACACGTCCTCGGGCGCGCGTGAGAGGTCCAGGGCCTCGCGCCACGTGGCCAGGTGCTGCGCGGACGCGGGCATGGGGGAGCGGGCTTCGAGCCACGCGAGGAGCGACGTGCCGCTCAGTCCCGCATGGGTGGCACGGGCAGGGTCGGACTGGAGGGCGCCCCAGGTGAACGCCGCGCCCACGGCCTCCGCCCGGCGCGCGAGCACGACCAGCAGCGCGAGGTGCGCGATGCGCGGCAGGCCCAGTTGATCCGGTCCCACGTCCAGCAGCACCACGGAGCGACGCGCGCCCTGGGGCTGACGGAACGCGGGCTTGAGGAACGACAGCTCACCGAACGCCGCGCGGCGCACCAGCTCCTCCGGCGCCTCCAGGGCCCAGAGCCATTCACTGACGAGCAGCCGCTCGAAGTTCCCCCGGCGGGAGAGCCCGTCATGGCCCTGGGGCTCACCGCCCTCGGCCTCACCGCGAGGCCGCAGCGTCCCGAGCGCCGCCGACAGCCGCGCCACATGAGGCCCCAGGTGCCGCGCCAGGTCCTCCGGAAAGAGGGCCAGCTGCGTCGCCCACGGGCGCAGCGCGGGAGGCAGCACGGTCGTCACGTAGCAGCCTCCACGCCCGTGACGGACAACCACGCATCGAGTGAGTCACGCGCAACGGGCTTGGCCGCCCCCACGGAGACGAGCACGCCCGACGCGGGCAGCACCGCGAGCGGCGCATCCCCCTGCCCTGCCAGCAGCGCCCGCTCCAGCAGTGCAGGCGCCACGTCCGGCTCCAGCGCGCAGGGCAGCAACAGCGCGGGCGCCAGCGGATCACGTCCCAGATACACCGCGCCGTCCACCCAGGGCAGCGATGCGGCGGTCCCCAGCAGCACGAGCACGTCCGGCCCCGCGACCCCGCTCCACGACGCGAGCACCGCATCCTCCGCCCGCGATGCACGGTGTCCCAGCGCGAGCGCCACGGGCCCCACGCCCGCCACGGCCAGGGGCTCCAGGGGCAGGGCTCGCGGTCGCCAGCGCACGGGGAGCCCCGCGATGGCCGGCTCCGGTGGCGGCTCCATGACGCCCTGCTTCCGCATCCCGCGCCCGTTGCTCACGCCGGTACTCTAGAACGCCTCCCACCGAGGGCGAAGCGGCGCGAGCGCCCCCGCGCGACAGTCCGCCAGCCTCCCGCTGTACAGCACACGGGGCTGTTGCCCATGCTCCCGGGTATGAGCACGCCCCGGATCCACCACCACCTGAAGGCCCCTCGCTCGAGCGTCTACCGCGCCGCGACCTTCGGCAGGGCGCGGTACTCCTCCGTCAGCACGAACCCATCCCCCATGTTGGTGACGCGGGTGAGCGCGTAGAAGTCCTGGAAGCGGTACTCCGCGCTCGCCTGCCGCAAGAGCCCCTGCTTCAGCTCCTCGACGCTGCCCTCCCCGTCCCGCTTCAGCGGCGGGCCCGCCAGCGTCGCGAGCGTCGCGTTCGCCGCGCGGAACGTCGCGCTGATGGGCGCGGCCTCCGCCGCCCGGCTCACGGCAACCAAGGACACCAGCCGGCCGTCCGCGCCGAACGTCACCCACAGGTTCCGGATGGCCGCCTCGCGCTTCAAGCCCGGGAACAGCGACGCCGGGACGTCCGCGCAGTCCAGGTCCCCCTGGCTGCGCGGCACCGTGCACTTCACCCCGTGCGCCTGCGCCCATTCGAGCAGCGCCTCGCGCGTCGTCTGCTCCAGGTCGAACCCCAGCGCGGGCCGGGCCAGCGCCGCGCGCTCACCCCGGTAGGCGGCCGCGAAGCGCTGCCTCGCGGCCTCCTTCTGCTCGGGGCTCTGCTTCACGTCGTACCCCAGCGGGCACCCCGCCGCGGACGCGGCCTGGGGCATGGACATCCCCATCCACTTCAGGAGCGGCCGGCCGGACGGCGTATGGGCAAAGCCCATCACCGCCGTGAACAGCCCGGCCACGCCCACGGTGGAGACCAGCACGCGGCGCATGGCGCGCGTGAAAACGAAGCGGGTCATGGTGCCCTCCAGGGTGTTGGCTACTTGCCGACGATGGACGCCTTGAACGCCGCGTCCGTCACGATGGGAGCGAAGCAGGAGGACACGTCCGCGCTCGTCACGCCGTTGTCCGTGAGCGCCGGCACCACCATGTTCGCGATGAAGTAGTCGTACTGGGAGTTGGTGATGGCCATGCCCAGGTGCGCCGCCGCCATGTCCTGCGGGCCCGCGTACGTCTTGCCATCCGTGTACGTGATGGACTCCGGACCGCCATAGGCATACACGAGGAACGCCGCGAGCTTGCCCTCGAACGTGGCCGCGTCGTCCGCGTAGGCCGGGCCCTTGCTCGCGTCACCGATATGGGTGAAGGACTCGCCCAGGTTCGCCGTGCCGTTGGGGCCGTTCAGCTCCGCCAGCGTCTTCGCGACGATGGCCTTGTTCACCGCGACGAACGCGTTCGCCCCGAACGTGTCCCACGCGTTCTTGTTGCTGCTCGTGCAGCGCAGCGACGTGCCCGGGCCCGTGCCCGTGGGCATGTAGCCGGTGCCCGCGTCCGGCATGTCGTTGTTGTCGTCGTCGCCACAGCCGGCCAGCAGGGCCGCCGAGGCAAGGGCCAGCGCCGCGAAGGTGTTTCGCATGAAGTGTCCTCCCGTGGATGGAATGCCTTCGGCACGCCGCGCCGAAGGCGGCCGTCCCGCTGGCAGCCACAGGTACGGGCCACCGCAAGGATTGGTTTCCACCGGATTTCCGGAAGGATTTCCGGACCGCCTCACGCCGCGCGAGTGCTCGCTTCATCCAGCACCGCCGCCACCGCGCCGCGCAGCTCACGCAAGGCCTCCGGCAGCGCTTCGGGCGCGAAGCCCGCGTCCATCTCGCGCGCCACGCCCTCCAGCTTGAGCCGCCACGCGGCCACCGCGTCCCCGTCCTCGGGCCGGGCCGCC
>NZ_JBKGHJ010000373.1:0-8813 GCF_046520365.1 Corallococcus sp. 4LFB | reverse complement strand
CCGGTCCACCAGCGGCGACACCGCCGGCTCCCGGGCCACCGCGAAGGCCTCCGCCAGCACCCGCTCCATCTCCGGCAGGAGCGCCTGGGCCGCCTTGCGCGACGGGTCCTCCGCGCGCCGGTACACCGGGGGCTCCGGCAGTTTCGCGAACAAGGCCGAGGCCTGGGCCCGCACGCGCTCCAGCGCGGCGTCCCCCCGCCCCACGTCCAATCCCGCCGCCCGCGTCTGGGCGGCCCTGATGAGTTCTTCGGGCTGCAAGCCCGTGGACCTTAAGGGCCCCCAGGCCCCCTGTCAGCGACTCCCGAACCCCCTGTCAGGAAACTCGCCCTGCGTCCGGGGGCGATGTAAGACGACGTAGGAGGATGTGAATCATGGGCGTGTTGAAGTTCCTGGTCTGGACGACCTGCGCGGTGGGACTCGGCGTCTTCCTGGCGCGGGGCAACGTGGACGGCCGCTCTCCGCTGGAGCACATGGAGCGCACCTGGAAGCGCACGGTGAGCCCCTCCACGATGGACAGGGTGAAGGGCGCGCTTGAGGACGCGAAGGGCGCCGTGTCCCAGAAGTCCGCCAACGCCTCGGGCCCGCGCGAGCGCATCACCGCCGAGGACCGGGCGGCCATCGACAACATCATCGCCAAGAAGAAGTAGGCGGCGAAGTAGGCGGCGAAGTAGGCGGCGTCGCGCCACGGGGCCGGTTGCTGATCGCCGGCCTCCCCCTTCCGCCCGCCCCACCCCGTGCCTAGGTTGCGCCGGGGCGTTGGGTTGGACGGTGGTGGAGAGGCGGGCCCATGGGTTGGACGCAGGTCGGGGGCGTCATCAGGGTGGCGGTGCTGGCGTGCGCGCTGGGAGCAGCGGGCAGCGCCGGAGCACGGGCACCCGGCAAGCTGTGGCTGGAGGCGCGCAACCGCGCCGTCTCCCGGCAGCATTCCAACATCAGTGACGTGGCCCGCAGGGCCATGCCGGCGGTGGTGTCCATCACCACGCGCCAGGACAGCGCGGAGGTGGCCCCCGGCGAGGAGTCCCAGCGCGGCATCGGCTCCGGGTTCATCATCCATCCGGACGGCTACATCCTCACCAGCGCGCACGTGGTGGACGGGGCGTCGGAGGTCTCCATCTCCATCCGCAGCGAGAACGGCTACGTGGAGGAGTTCCCCGCCACGGTGGTGGGTGAGGACGAGCGCACGGACTGCGCGCTCCTCAAGGTGGACGCGCCCCGGAAGCTGCCGGTGCTGAAGCTGGCGTCCGCGTCCCACGTGGGCATCGCGGACTGGGTGGTCGTCATCGGCAACCCGTTCGGGCTGGCGCACTCCGTGACGGTGGGCGTGGTGAGCTACCTGGGCCGCACGGACGTGACGCCCAACGGCCGCGACGGCGACTTCGACTACGTGCAGATTGACGCCTCCATCAACCCGGGCAACTCCGGCGGGCCGGTGCTGGACCTGCACGGCGACGTGGTGGCGGTGGCCAACGCCGTCAACGTGTCCGGCCAGGGCATCGGGTTCGCCATCCCCATCGACATCGCGAAGACGGTGATTCCACAGCTGAAGACGCACGGGCGCATGCGCCGGGGGTGGATGGGCATCAGCGTGCAGGACTTCTCCCCGGAGGTGGCGCAGGCGTTCAACCTGAACCCGCGCGGCCGGGGCGTGGTGGTGACGGACGTGGTGGAGGACGGCCCCGCGGACCGCGCCGGCCTGCGCACGGGCGACATCATCCTGAACATGGACCGCCTGGCCGTGGAGCGGGCGCACACCCTGCGCTGGCAGGTGGCCGCGCGCGGCGTGGGCCGGCACGTCCGGCTGCACCTGCGCCGGCTGGGCCGCTCCATGACGGTGAGGGTGAAGCTGGAGGACCTGCCCCTGGTGGAGGCCCCGCCGGCCACGCTGGCGTCAGGAAGCGCGCCGGGCGAGCGCGCCGCCGGGACCCGCTCCGTCCTGGAGGAGCTGCTGTCCCCGGTGCCGCGCACCCAGGCCGGCCGGTCCGGCGGCATTCCCAAGGCCGGGGACGGCCTGGCCGCCCCCTGACGGACGGGGCCTCCGGGGCCCCGCCGGGCTTCCAGGCTCCTTGCGTTCCGCGAAACCCGGCGATACACCGTCCGCCTTCACATCGTGGCGGATCCACCCACAGGTGGCGCCGCGGGTCTTCCAAGCATCGATTCGCAGGAGAGTCCGTACCATGCCGAGGCCACCCAGACGACGAAGCTCACCCATTGGCCGCGCACCGCCAAGGGCAGCGGCAAGAAGGCGTGCACCGTGGAGGGCTGCAAGCGCCCCTACCGCGCGAAGAACTACTGCTTCTTCCACTTCAAGAAGTGGCGCCAGGGCGACCTGCCCCACTCGCGCTACCGCGTGTGCTCCAAGCCGGAGTGCCGCATCAAGACGATGAAGGCCGGCCTGTGCGAGAAGCACTACGCCGAGACCTACAAGAAGGACGCGGCGGCTTAAGTCGCCCCGGCTGTTTGCGTGTGGCGCCGGCCCCCCGCCTACCCGCGGGAGGTCCCCGGCGCCACCGCGCGGCCCAGATGCTTGAAGGCGTTGAGCCACAGCTCCGCCTCCCGCTGGGTCAGCCGCGCACGCATCAACGTCCGCTCCAGCTCATGCAGCACGTGCTGCGGCGCCTCCGGGTTGAGGAAGTCCGCCGCCAGCATCGCCGCGCGCATGCGCCCGCTCAGCGCGTTGAGCGTCCCCAGCCGCGCGCCGGCCTCCTCTTCCTGAGGGAGCACGGGCGCCTCCGTCAGCCCCTGCCGGTGGCAGAGGTACAGGAGCACCGCGGAGGACTGCGCCAGGTTCATGGACGGCTGCACGTCCTCCGTGGGGATGACGAGCAGGTCCTGGCAGTGGGTGAGGTCCTCGTCGGACAGCCCGCGCTGCTCACCGCCGAACAGCAGGGCCACCCGCCCCCGCGTGCTCTCCTCCGCCAGCCGGCGCGCCGCGGCCTCCGGCGTCAGCGGGGCGCGCTTCGCCACCTGGGTGCGTGAGGTGGTGCCCACCACGTACACGCAGTCCTCCAGGGCCTCCGCCAGGGTCGGGGCGACCCGCATGCCTGAAAGGATGTGGCCGCTCTTCACGGCCATCCGCTCCGCCAGGCTGAAGTCCCGGACGATGGGCTCCGACAGGACGAGGCGTTCAAAACCGAAGTTCGCCATGACCCGGCAGACCGCCCCCAGGTTGTCGGGTGAACGGGTCTGATGAAGGACGACAGTCAGCTCCGCACCTGGACGCATGCCCCGGAGTTTAGCTGGTGGTGCGTCCGCGTGATCGGTATATTCCCAGTGATGCGTCGCTGGGTCCCTGGCTTGCTTCTGTCGCTGTCGCTCCTCACCACCGCGTGCGGTGGCGCGGGCACGCCCGTGCGTCCGTCGCTCACGGCGCGGCAGGCGCTGAGCAGCTCGCCGGAGGTGGTGGAGTTCGAGTCCCCGGCCGTCCGCCTGGAGCTCTTCCGGGACATCGCCCGCCAGTCGGAGCAGGAGGCCGGGCAGTCCGCGCAGGGCGTGGCCCTCTTCCCCATCATCCAGGGCAACGAGTTCGTCGCGGCGCCGGGCTTCGAGTCCCGCGCGGACCTGCTCCAGCCGCCGGACGCGGGCAGCGGCCTCCAGTTCGTCTTCGACGCGCGGACGGGTGAGCGTTGGCCGGAGGACCGGCGGGAGAGCCTGCAGGGCCTGTCGGAGCGCGAGGCCGCGGAGCTGGTGGCCCGCACGCTGCTGGCGCTCTGGGACATCCAGCCGGAGGGCGCGGTGCAGGTGGACCGGGCCGCGGGCGCGCCGTACGCGGTCGCCTACGTGGACGGCATCCTGCGGATCAACCCAGCGTTCCTCTATCTGGCATCCGCCTACGGTCCTGCTTCCATGGCGGCGGGCCTCCAGTAGAGTCGCGCGCCTCATGAGCTGGCCCCGCTCCCCCGCCCCTTCCCGGCGGTGAGTGGCCGGGCCACGAGGCGCCTCCGACGTGAACACCTCCGCCCTCCACGCGCAACTCACCCACACGCTTCGCCAGACGGACCTGCCGTCGCTCGGCACGCCCTACAAGGGCAAGGTTCGTGACACGTACCGCAAGGGTGACACGCTCATCCTCGTGACGAGCGACCGCCTCTCCGCGTTCGACCACGTGCTCACCACCCTCCCCTTCAAGGGCGAGGTGCTGAACCGCCTGGCGGCCTTCTGGTTCGACCGCACGAAGCACATCGTCCCCAACCACGTCCTGGACGTGCCGGACCCGAACGTCACCGTGGCGCGCGCCTGCCAGCCCTTCTCCGTGGAAGTCGTCGTGCGCGGCTACCTCACGGGCAGCCTGTGGCGCGACTACGAGAAGGGCACGCACACCGCCTACGGCGTCCCCTTCGCCGAAGGGCTGCGCAAGGACAGCGCGTTCGAAGCGCCCATCCTCACGCCGTCCACCAAGGCCGAGTACGGCCAGCACGACGAGCCCATCTCCGAGGGGGCAATAATGTCGCGCGGGCTGGCCACGATGCGCGACTGGTCCCGCATCAAGGAGGCCGCCCGGGGCCTGTTCCAGGAGGGCCAGAAGTGGGCGCGCACGCGCGGCCTCATCCTGGTGGATACGAAGTACGAGTTCGGGAAGGTGGGCGACGAGCTCTTCGTCATCGACGAGATGCACACCCCGGACTCCAGCCGCTACTGGGTGGCGGACGAGTACGAGGCGCGCTTCGCCAAGGGCGAGGACCAGAAGATGCTGGACAAGGAGAACCTCCGCCAGTGGCTCATCCGCGAGCGGAACTTCTCCGGCCACGGCGCGCTGCCCGCCATCCCGGACGACGTGCGCGTGGACCTGGCCGCCAAGTACGTGGCCGCCTACGAGCGCATCACCGGCACGTCGCTCGCGCTGACGCCCGGCGACGTGCACTCGCGCATCGAGGGGAACCTGCGGGCGAAGGGCTACCTCTAGCCCCCTCGCCCGCCTGAGGCCGCGCGGCGTCTAGCTGGCGCGGCCGAAGACGCGCTGGAACACCGCGTCCATCTGGCGCGTGTGGTAGCCCGGGGAGAAGCAGTCGGAGACCTCCTCGGGCGTCATCATCTTGAGCAGGTCCGCGTCGTTCAGCAGGGCCTGCCGGAAGTCCACGCCCTCCTCGAACATCCGCATCGCGTTGCGCTGGACCACGACGTACGCGGCCTGCCGGTCCATGCCCTTGCGCGCCAGCTCCAGCAAGAGCCGCTGCGAGTTCACCACGCCGCCCAGCAGGTCCAGGTTCTTCTTCATCTGCTCCGGGTAGACGCGCATGTTCTCCACCAGGCCCGCGAAGCGGTGGAGCATGAAGTCCAGGAGGACGGTGGCGTCCGGGCCAATCACGCGCTCCACGGACGAGTGCGAGATGTCCCGCTCGTGCCACAGCGCCACGTCCTCCATGGCGCTCACCGCGTAGCCGCGCAACAGGCGCGCGAGCCCCGTGAGGTTCTCCGACAGGATGGGGTTGCGCTTGTGCGGCATGGCGCTGGAGCCCTTCTGTCCGGGCGTGAAGGGCTCCTCCGCCTCGCGCACCTCCGTGCGCTGGAGGTGGCGGATCTCCACGGCGAACTTCTCCAGGCTCGCGCCGACGAGGGCGATGGCGGTGAAGAACTCCGCGTGCCGGTCGCGCTGCACCACCTGGCTGGAGGCGGGCGCGGGCTTCAGGCCCAGCTTCTGGCAGACGTGCTCCTCCACCGACGGCGGCAGGTGCGCGAACGTGCCCACCGCGCCGGAGATCTTCCCCACGGCGATGGTGTCGCGCGCGTGCAGCAGGCGCGTGCGGCCCCGGCGCAGCTCGTCGTACCAGATGGCCAGCTTGTGCCCGAAGGTGATGGGCTCCGCGTGGATGCCGTGGCTTCTGCCCATCTGCAGCGTGTGCTTGTGCTCGAAGGCGCGCTTCTCCACCGCGGCCATCACGCGGTCCATGCCCTTCAGGAGCAGGTCCACGCTGTCGCGCAGGGTGAGCCCCAGCGACGTGTCCAGCACGTCCGAGGACGTCATGCCCAGGTGCAGCCAGCGGGCGCTGGGCCCCACGCGCTCCTCCACGAAGGTGAGGAAGGCGATGACGTCGTGCTTGGTGGTGCGCTCAATCTCCTCGATGCGCGCGGCGTCCGCCTCGGTGAAGTCACCGGCGCGGGCGAGGCAGTCCGCCAGCGCGTCCTTGGGGGCGAGGCCTTGCGCGACCATGCCCTCCAGCGCGGCGAGCTCCACGTCGCGCCAGCGGCGGTAGCGGGCGACGTCGGACCAGAGGGAGGCCATTTCGGGACGGCTGTAGCGTGGAATCACTCGTAGACCTTCACGGCAAAGTCCCGGCGCGCCGCGAACCGGAGCACTTCCAGCACGACGTCACAGGACGGACCTGACTTCTTCGCGGCGGTGAGGTTGAACGAGAGGTCCAGGCCTTCGGGCCGCGCCACCGCCAGCGCGCCGGGGTCGACCTTCTCGTGGATGATTCGGTGGGCCAGCCGCCCCGCCTGCTGACCGAGCGCCAGCGGGGCCGGCGCGAGGGCCAGCGTCGCGCCCTCCTTCACCTGGCTGGCCGTGAGCGCCACCAGCGGCACCTTGCGGGAGGCACTGAAGGCGATGAGCGCCTGGACGACGGAAGCGTTGCCCACGGTCTTGTCCGCAACCATCAGGAGCCCGTCCACCTTCCCCGCCGCGCCCTCCAGCACCTCGCCCACCCGCTCCTGCGCCTCCACGGCCAGCGGGACGATGGTGAGGCCCAGGGCCGCGCCAGCGGAGCGGGCCTGCGCCACCGCGCCCGCCGAGGAGCGCGGGTCATGCAGGATGCCCACGCGCTTCGCCGCGGGCGCCACGGCCTTGAGCGCGGCCAGCTCCGGTCCGAAGTCGCTGGTGAGCGCGATGCCGGTGACGTTGGGCGCCTCCAGGCCGTACTTCTCGTGGTACGGCACCATGGCGAACAGCACGGGCACGTCCTCGCCCAGCGAGCGGCGCGCGGCGTTGGCCGCCAGCGGTCCCAGGGCCAGCACCAGCGCGGGCTTCTGCGCGGCCAGCGACTTGAAGACGCGCGCGGCCTCCGTGGGGCTCTCCTCCAGGGTCAGCTCGGTGACGTCCGCGCGGGCCTCGGACGTGAAGCCGGCGAGGAAGGAGGCGTACGGCGCCAGGCTCGAGGACTTCACGGCCACCACGCGGGGGCGCGCGGGGCTTCGCGGCGTGGCCTGGGCGAGGGCGACTGCGGGCAGGAGGAGCGTGAGGAGCGCGAGCCTCCGGAGGGTCGTCATCGCAGCACGTTCTGGCAGCAGCGGAAGCCCACGTCCGGGGCCTTCAGCGACACGGCCCCCCGCCGGCGCGCGGCGCACCGGGCGGTGTCGCCAGGCGTGTTGAAGGCGCCGCCCTTGATGAGCCGGTCCTCGGTGTCGGGGTAGTTGGAGGCGGTCCACTCGGCGGCGTTGCCGGACAGGTCCGCCGCGCCGTAGCCGGAGCGGCAGGCCTGATGTGCCCCGGAGGGCGCCAGGGCTCGCGCGGCGCCTCCGGTCGTCCCGGTGTTGCAGGCCGTCTGCGCCTGCTCGCCGCCGGAGGAGAAGCGCGCGTTGCCGGGGCCCTTGCAGGCCTTCTCCCACTCGTCCTCGGAGCACAGCCGCTTGCCGATGCCTTCGCAGCTGGACTTCGCGTCGAGCCACGTCATGTTGACGCGGGGCTTCCGGCCGGCCTGGTTGGGGAACTCGAACTCGTCGACGCAGAACGAGTCCACCATGACGCTGTCCATGCGCATCTCGTCGGTGGAGCCGGAGGCCTGGAGGTCCTCCGGGGACGCGCCCTTCTTGAAGCTGCCGCCGCTCACCAGCCGCATGCCGTCCGGACAGTGGTCCGCGGCCATGATGCCGCCCGCCGCGGCGGACGCGCCGGGCGTGGCGGGCGTGGGGCTGTTCTTCGCGGCCTGGGCCTGACGCACGCGCAGATAGAGGTAGCCACCGCCCGCGCCCAGCACGACGCCGGCCACCGCGAGGATGATCATCCACATCATCGAGCTGGGGCCGGAGCGGGCCGGCTTCGCCTGCGTGGCCCGCGTCGTGGGAAGCGTGTGCAGGCCGGACACCGAGGGCGGCAGCCGGCGCGCCGAGGAGCGGACCCCCGACACGTCCGGAGGGGGCTCGCCCTTGCGCGGGCGTCCCGCCGAGGAGTTCTCGCCCTGAACACCGGAGGAGCGGACCGCGCCCTGGGCCGCCGACGCCCGGGGGCCGCGAGCGTTCACCGACGACACCGCCCCCGAGGCCCGGGGGTTGCGGCCACCGCGGCTGGAGGAACGGGACTCGGAAGGCTCGTCGTCGTCGGAGCCCCGGCCGGACCGTGACTCCGTGGCGGATGCATCCGAGTTGCGACTGCTGGACCGGCCGTCGGCCCCGTCCGCACCGCGACCGGAGCGCCCGTCGCTGGAGGCCGCTTCACCACGACCGTTGGAGCGAAGGTCGCCCGATGAGGATTCGCCGCGACCGGAGCGCCCATCGCTGGACGCGGCTTCACCGCGACCGTTGGAGCGCCCCTCGCTCGATGCTTCACCGCGACCGGAGCGCCCTTCGCTGGACGCTTCACCACGGCCACCGGAGCGGCCATCACCGACAGCGGCTTCGCCACGGCCGTTGGAGCGCGCGTCGCTGGAGGCATCACCGCCACGGCCCGAGGACCGGCCCTCAGCCGCGCCCTCCGCGGAGCGGGCCCCACGGGGATCCGCCGGGAACGACGGCTCCTCCGCCTTGGCGAAGATGCGCATCACCGGCTCGGCGGCCTTGGCTGGAGCCGCGCGCGGTTCCTGCTGCGTCGCCGCGTCGGGGGCCTGGCCCAGCAGCCGTGGGTCCTGCGCCGCCTCCGCGCCCCTGCGTCCCGCCGGGGCCACCGC
>NZ_JBKGHJ010000372.1:0-8815 GCF_046520365.1 Corallococcus sp. 4LFB | reverse complement strand
CCCGCCGCTCCTCCGGCGTGCGCCCGCCGCGGGCCGCCTGCGCGAGCAGCCCGGCGCCCAACTTCTCCTGGAAGCTCCGCGTGCCCAGCTCGCGCACCACGCCCACGCGCAGGCTGTGGCGGGCCTCCATCGCGTCCAGGCCCTCCTGCGCGGCCAGCTTCGCGAGCGCCTGGCCCACGTGGTCGCTGAAGGCCTTGTCGTCGTACCGCAGCCCCGGCTGGGGCCCCGCGCCCGCGAGCAGCACGCCCAGGTGCTCCAGCGCCTGCGACAGGCGGGACACGTCCGCGTCACCCAGGAGCGACATGGCGCCCTCCAGGTCCTGCTTCAGCGGATGGGCGGGGGCGGAAGGGGGAGGCGTCGCGGCTTTCGCGCGGTCCTCGGCGGCGTGACAGGCCTTGTACTTCTTCCCGCTGCCACAGGGGCACGGGTCGTTGCGGCCGGGCTTGGAAGGGCTCACGGCCCGGCACCGTAAGCGAAAGCGCCCGGCCCTTCCACGAACGGAAGGAGCCGGGCGCCCCGGTGCTTCAGGAACGGTTCAGCGGGTTACTGGGGGGTGAAGCCCAGCGTCAGGCCGAACACGTGCGCGGAGCCGGAGTACGTGCCGGGGATGCCCGGCGCGGAGCTCTCCTTGTCCGACAGCGCGACGAACTGGTAGCCCAGGTCCGCGCGGAACGGCTTGAGCTGGTAGCCCACGCCCGCCGTCACCTTGATGCGGTTGGCGTCCGGCAGGTCCGGCGTCAGCGTGGAGTCGGGGCTGGGGGACGGGTCGTACACGAAGCCCGCGCGCACCTGCAGGGCCTCCGTCACGCCGTACTCGGCGCCCAGCGCGTACTTCCACTTCGCGTGCCAGCGCTTGGGCAGCGGGTTGTCGATGGCCGGGTTCTCGAAGCGGATGGCCAGCTCCGCGAACGAGGACCAGTCCACCCAGCTCGCGTCGAACGCCAGCAGCAGGTTGTTCAGGGGGCGGTACGCCAGGCCCGCCGTCACGGTGGACGGCAGGGTGACGTCCGCGCTGGCGGTCTGGTCCGTCAGCCGGCTCTGGAACTCCACCGGGATGTTCTGGAAGTCCGCCTGGCCCTTGAACTGGATGTCCACGGCGCTGCGGTAGTGCAGGCCCATGTCCAGGTTGTCCAGCACCTTGGCCTGCACGCCCACGTTGAAGCCGGAGCCCCAGTCCGCGCCACCCAGGTGGATGGAGCCCTCGCTGTTCACGAAGTCCAGGCCGCGCGTCAGCTCGATGGTGGCCCGGGCGATGTCCAGACCCGCGCCGAAGCGGAAGCGCGGGTGCAGCTCATACGCGAACGACGGGTTGATGTAGTACGTGGCCAGCGAGGACTCGTAGCCGCGGAAGCGGCCGCTGAAGCCCTCTTCCCACCGGCTGCGCGCGCCGAAGGGCGTGTACACGCCCACGCCGAACGCCGCCTTCTCGAACGGCTTGTAGACGACGAACAGGTGCGGCGGCGGCGACAGCGTGGTGCGCTGCCCTTCCGCCTCCTGGCCCGGCCGCTGGAACGTGATGCTGGGGAGGATGCCCGTGTCGCCCAGCGTGATGTCCAGCGTCTTCACGCCGACCATGTTGGCCACGTTGTAATAGATGGAGGACGAGTCCTCCAGCCATGCCGTGGCCGCGCCGCCCGCGCCGGTGGCGC
This sequence comes from Corallococcus sp. 4LFB, assembly GCF_046520365.1. NCBI lineage: Bacteria > Pseudomonadati > Myxococcota > Myxococcia > Myxococcales > Myxococcaceae > Corallococcus > Corallococcus sp. 4LFB. The sequence goes on along the minus strand of NZ_JBKGHJ010000372.1, from coordinate 7,166 downwards.
GCGCGCCCTGGGTGTCAATCTGGAAGCCCGCGGCCTGGCTGGTACCGGCCGCCAGGATTGCCACGAGGGAGAGTGTCTTTTTCATGGGTGTTTGATTCCTCTCTCAGTGGTTCGCGTTACTGCGCCACGGTGCCGGTGGCGAGGAAGCCGATGATCTGGTCCTGCGCCGCGTTGCGCACCGTCTCGGGGATGGCGGGGTTGTTGAGGAACGCGTGACGGCCAGCCGGCGGGATGGCGCCGATGACGCTCTCCGGGAACATGTACGTGGCCACCGTGCGCGGAGCGCCCATGCGGTTGGCCGCGTTGATCAGCGCCTCCGTGTTCGCGTTCGGGATGACCTGGTCGCCCTCGATGTACTGGATGAACGTGCGGTGCACCTTGGGGTCCGTACCGGCCACCGCGGCGTTGTCCAGCAGGTAGGCGTAGTTGCGCGCATCCGCCGGGTCCAGGATGGTGTTCGCCAGGCCGATGAAGGTGTCGAACGCCGGGGTGCCCGGGTTGACGCCCGCGGAGGCGAGCGAGCCCAGGAACGCGGCGCGCTGCGCCGCGAAGGCGGGCGCGGTCAGCAGCACGCCGGCCAGGTCGCCACCGGCCACGTTGAGCACCGAGCGGTGCACGCGCGGGGACACCGCGGTGGACATGGTGCCCATGATGCCGCCGAGGCTCTGGCCCAGGTAGTCCACCTGCGCCGCGTCCAGCTTCACGGCCGCGTTCAGCTCCTGGCTGCCCAGCACGCGCAGCAGCTGGCTGAAGTCCACCACGTGGTGGCGGAAGTTGTCGCGCGTGGTGAACAGGTTGCCCAGGTTCAGGAAGTTCCAGCCGGAGATGGCCGGGACGCCGGAGCTGTTGCGGGTGAAGTCACCACCCTCGCAGCGGTTGGTGGCCGCCACGCAGCGGCCCTGCGACGGGGAGACGACGCTGGAGCAGTACACGTCGGCCGGCACGCCCGGCGGGAGCGCCGCGGCGCTGCAGTCCGCGGCGGTCGTCGGCGTGCGCGACACGCAGCGGCCGTAGGACAGGCTGGCGGGGTTGTTCTCGCAGCGCTGGGTCTGGGGGCTGGCGCACGCGCCGTCGTCGCCCACCGTGTCCGTGGTGCCCAGCACCGCGGCGGAGCCCACGCAGCTGGTGCGCTCACCGTGGTAGACGGCGTCCATCGCGACCACCGCGTAGCCCGCGCCGGTCATCTTGTTGGCCACGCCGAGCACCGCGGTGCGGTTGCTCGTCAGGCCGTGGCCGAACACCAGCACCGGCCAGCCCGTGGCGGGCGCCTCGCCGGCCGGCACGAACAGCATGAACGGGTAGCGCGTGGGGCGCGGCTCGGCCGGGTTCAGCGTGCCGAAGGGGCCCGTGAGCAGCAACGGCGTGTTGGCCTGCACCTCGTAGACCGCGCCGACGTTGTCGCTGGGCAGCCCCGCGCCGGTCATCGCGCCCTTCACCTGCGCGGTGATGGGGAGGATGTAGTTGGGCGACGCGGACGCCCCGAGCGCGCCGGGCAGCGCGTACAGCTGCTGCAGGATGGACGTGGTGCTCTGGGTGGTGAAGTTCCAGCCCAGCGCGATCTTCGAGCGCGGGATGCCCAGGCCGCCGTCCTTGACCGGCGCCGCCACCTTGTCGAAGTAGGGCTTGAGCAGCAGGCGGCGCGGCTCCAGCTGCTTGGCCAGTTCGCTCGGCACGGAGGAGATGGTGCTCTTGCCGTCGACGTACACCGGGTTGGCCAGGCGCAGCAGCGCGAAGGCCGTGGCCGGGGCCACGTTGCGGCCCTGCATGTCCTTCAGGTCCGTGGTCAGCACCGCGCCGTACTCGGTGGCGCCATCCAGCGGCGCCTTCGGGACGATCTGCAGCTGCTGGGGCACGGGGACGACGCCGTCGGTGCCCACGCTGGTGCCGCAGTCACCGGTCTTGTTCACCAGGCAGACCGCCACGTCGGGCTGGGTGCCCTTGTCCTGGTTGGTCACCTTGAAGAACTTCACGCCCGCGGCCAGCGACGCCGGATCCACCGTGGGCGCCGGGCCGTCCGAGGCCTCGCGGAACATGGTGCCGTCCAGCACGCCCACGCTGTCGCCGTTCTCCGACACGATGGCGCCCGTGGTGGAGAAGCCGTCCAGGGTGTTCAGGCCCATGAACAGGTCCTGCTGCAGGCCCGGCGTCGTCGGAACGTCGAACGCCAGGTGCGCCGGCGTGGTGGCCGTGGCCGGGGTGCGGGCCAGGTTGTTGGGGAAGGGGACGATGGGCGCCGGCAGCCGCGCCGTCGGGGCCAGGCTGATGGTGGCCTCCGGCTGGTTGATGATCGAGAAGGTCCACAGCAGGACCACGTCCTCGCGCTTGAAGCCCTTGGCGACCAGGCCCTCGATGAGGGGCGCGTAGCCGCGGCGCAGCTGCTCCAGCTGGATGGCGCTGGCGGTCTGGTCCGCCAGGCGCTTGGCCGGATCCGTCTCCGCGGAGGGGATGATCTCCGTGGCCGGGGCGCAGTCCGGCGAGGTCAGGTCCTCGCAGGTGACCAGTGGCTTGGCGGAGCTGGCGAAGGCCCACGTGGCGGACCCGATGATGGGGTGGCCGGAGGTGGTCTTCAGGCCGTTCTCACCGCCGATGAGCGCCACCGCGTAGCGGCCGCCCTTCGGCCACGCCGGCAGGCCGGTGTTCGGATCCACCGGGGGGATGAGGTTGATGAGGTCCGTCTCCTCGTTGTACGCGATGGTCGGCATCACCGGCTTCTTCGCCAGCGGCGTGCCCGCGTACAGGTCGATGAAGATGACCGTCTTCGCGTTCACCGTGAACGCGTCCAGGTCCTTCACCTTGGTGGACGCGATGGCGGACGTCGGGAAGCCGTTCAGCGAGTTCAGGTAGTCGCGCGTGAACTCCTGCTCCGCCGCGGACGCCGCCGGGTTGATGGGCGCGTTCACCTTGCCCGTGGCCCGGTTGATGGCCAGGTCGTTGGGAGAGGGAACGACGGCGGGGGAACCCGTGGGATCGAACTCCGCGAGGCCGACGTTCGTATTCGGAGCGTCCTGCGCGATTTCCGGCGTGCAGGCAACGGCTCCCAGGGCCATGGCCCCGAGGAACAGCGATTTCTTCATGGTGGGAATCCCCTCCAGCCCAAGGTGAACTGCTGGAAACAATGCAGTGAGTAGCACGCCCTCTCCCGGTCACAAAGTGAGAGGGATTGACGCGACGAGTCAGGTGTGGAGGGGCCTCGCGTGCACGCGGGTGGACGTCTCGCGCGGCGCGTGCGGGAGAGACGCGTGACGCGTGGTGGAACGGGGCTACGCTGCCGCTCCATGAGACGACTGCTGACTGTGTTGGCGATGACCGTGGCGATGGGCGCGAGCGCGGAGGAGGCCGGAGGCCTGACGTGGAGTGCGCCCGCGGAGTGGGCCGCCCAGCCCGCGCGGCCGATGCGCGCGGCGACCTACAAGGTGCCCGCTGCGAAGGGAGACGCGGAAGACGGGGAACTGGCCGTCTTCTACTTCGGGCAGGGCCAGGGCGGCGCGGTGGACGCGAACGTGAAGCGCTGGGTGGCGCAGTTCCAGAAGCCCGACGGCAAGCCCCTGGAGGACAAGGACGCGAAGACGAAGCAGGAGAAGGTGAACGGGCTGCCCGTGACCACGGTGGAGGTGAAGGGCACGTACGCGGGCGGCGGCCCCATGATGGGCCCGTCCACGCCCAAGCCGAACTTCAAGCTGCGCGGCGCCATCGTGGAGGGGCCGGAGGGCGCCCTCTTCTACAAGCTCACCGGGCCGGAGAAGACGGTGAACGGCGCGGAGAAGGGCTTCCGCAAGCTGGTGGAGTCGGTGAAGCCGGCGCCGAAGAAGTAGGGGCGGGCAGGCGGATCCGCGGGGCTCGCGGACGTCGGCAAGCGGATTGCTAAGGCCCTCCGGCACACGGCGCCCGAACGCCGAGCACCGGAGGCCTCACGTGTCGATGTGCCGCAGCCCTGAGTTCCAGAACCTCGTCTCCCGCGCCATCACCCTGTTCCCGGAGGACACCGTCCTGGGAGCGCTCCAGCAGATGTACCGCCACGGCGTGCACATGCTGCCCGTGGTGGAGGGGCGCGGGGGCGACCTCCTGGGCGAGGTGACCGAGGACGAGCTGCACCGCGTGGCCCGCCGCCGTCCGCTGGCCCGGCTGGCTGAAATTCTGACCGTCAAGGCGCTGGCGGCGCCGGAAGAAACGACCGTGGAGACGGCCGCCCCGCTGCGGCTGGCGGCCTCCAGCGGCTGGCTGCACTGAAGGGCCCTCGCGTGCCCATCCGTCGTGGGGGAGGGGAAGCCCGGTGGCCCGTCCGGCTGACCGCTGGTGGACACCCGCCCTTGCCGAATGGGCCTCCAGCCAACACCTCCTCGTGTGACTGGCGGCTGTCTGACGACTCGTACTGGCGGGCGGGCTGCAATCCCGGAAGGAGGTCAACAGCCTGTTGGCGGTGCCCCCGGCTTTTCGTCGAGGGCGAGGAGGCGGGTCATGAAGGCAGTGGCGATCATCCTGGCGGCGGGCAAGGCCCGGCGGATGTCCCACCCCAAGGCGCTCATCGAGCACGAGGGAGGCAAGAGCTTCCTTCAGTCGCTGGCGTCCACCTTCGGGAAGGCGGGGTGCGGGGTGCTGGGCGTGGTGGGCAGTGAAGAGGCCGCGGTGCGCGAGCAGCACCCCAGCCTGGAGCTGGTGACGAGCAGGGACTGGGAGAAGAGCCTGCTGGCGTCGGTGAAGGCCGGGCTGGAGGCGGCCATGGCCGAGGACGCGGACGTGGTGCTCCTGCACCCGGTGGACATGCCGGCGCTGCGGGTCACCACCGTGAAGTCCATGCTCAAGGACATGGAGCGCGGCGGCGCCGACGGCGTCATGGCCATCCGGCCGGAGTACGACAACGCCACGGGCTGGCCGGTGGTGCTGTCCCGGGGCGCGGCGCGCAAGCTGTTCGAGGCGGAGGGCGAGGACCTGGAGGCGGCGCTCAAGGCGCTGAACCCGCGCCGCCTGAACGTGAAGGACCCCGGCGTCATCGTGAACATCAACACGCCGGAAATCTACGGGCGCGTCTTCAGCACGGAGGTCAAGCTGGCCCCGCCGCCCAAGCGGCGCATGAAGCGCGCGGGGGCGTCCAACGGCGCCGGGGCGGACACCACCCCGACGTCCTACGCGGCGTCGTCGGAGGAATAGCGCGGCGCGCGAAGAGGCTCCCGGGGCCGCACGGTGCGAGAGGGACCCCGGGAGTTTTTACTTCAGCCTTCCGGCCTTCAGAACGACAGGCCCAGGCCCAGGTAGGGACCGGAGAACAGGTCCGCGTGCACCACGCCGTCGTCCAGCTGGCCGGCGTCGCTGAGGTACAGGGTGCGCCAGCCGCCGCGCAGGTTGAGGGCGCCCAGGTGCACCGCGAGCCCGGCCTGCATGTCCACCTGGCGGTGCGGGAAGGGCACCGCCTGGATGCGCGCCTCGAGGTCGAAGGGCGACGGGCCGATGCACGCCTCCAGCGACGCGGCGAAGCTGGGGCCCACGAAGATGGCGTCCGGGGCGTGCGCGCTGGCGATGCCGGCCTCCAGGCGGAAGCGGCCGCGCTCGGTGGACCACGGCGAAATCGTCAGGTGCGCGTCCAGCAGCGTCAGCCGGTCCGTGTCCTCCGAGCCGTCATCCGCGCTCAGCGCGATGCCGCTCACGCGCGCGTCCATGCCCAGCGCTGGCCGTCCAGGGCCATGAAGAGGTCCAGCGCGCCGCCGGTGTCGCCGAAGCTGTCGCCCTGCACGTTCAGGTGCACGAGCGGCGCGGGCCTGGGCGCGCGAGCCCCCCGGGGGCCGCCACGCGCGCGCGGCGGTGGTAGCTGGCCGGGCCGCTGACGAAGAGGACGTCGAACCAGCCCACGCCGACGCCGGAGGCGCGCACGCTGGAGCGCACCGGCGCGTCCGAGGCGTAGCGGCCCACCGGGGTGGCGCGGTGCTCCTGCTTGCCGTCGTCCTTGTCGTCGGAGCCCTTCGCGTCGGAGGTGCCGGCCGGGAGCGCTTGCCGAAGCGGGCCTCCGCGGGCGCGGACCCCAGCAGGACAGCGACGGCGAGCGCGGCACACAGCGTCTTCCAGAAGCCCACGGCGACCCCTCCTCTTCTTCATGGGCCCACGGGATGGGCCGCGGCATCTGGACGCCTGCTCGCCCGGAATATTCAACCCTCGGCACCCCGCGGGAGACCAGGGCCCCCGGGGTGGGGGGCGGTGTCCGGAAGGGGGCATGTGCACCCCCGGACACCCGGGCGGCCTAGAAGACGAAGCCGGCGCCCGCGTAGGGGCCCACGAAGCGGTCCACGTGCTGGACGCCGTCCACCTTGCCCGTGTCGTCCAGGATGAGCCCGCGCACGCCGCCGCGCAGGTTGAGGGCTCCCAGGTGCACCGCCAGGCCCGCGCTCGCGTCCAGCTGCCGGTAGCTGCCGGCGTGCCCTGCACGCGCGCCTCCGCGTCCAGCGGGCCCGCCACGCAGACCTCCAGGGACGTGGCGAGGCTGGGGCCCACGAAGGTGATGTCCGGCGCCACCGCGGTGGAGACGCCGCCCTCCACGCGCCAGCGCATGCGGTCGGTGGACACGGCGGCCCAGGTGAAGTGCACGGTCGCCAGGCGGAGCTCATCCGTGCCGCGCGTGCCGTCGTCGGTGGGCAGCGTCAGCTGCGTGCCCTGCACGGCGAAGCCCAGCGCTTCGCCCTCGATGCCCAGGAAGACGTCTCCGGCGGTGCCGCCGCCCATGGCGCCGACGTTGAGGCCCATGCGCACGTCGAGCGGCGGCGAGGGGGCCCGCTGGCGGACGGCCATGTCCACGGGCCGCGCGCCTTCGGAGGTGTCCACGGCGATGGCCAGCAGCTCCGCGGCCGCCAGGAGGGCGTCGCCGTAGGACTCCGCGGAGTACGAAGACCGGCTGTACGCGGGCGCGGTGTCGCAGCAGTCGTCGTCGTCGCTCGGGGGCGGCGGCGGGCGGCTGGGGGCCTCGTCCCGCGAGCTGGAGCGGATGGGCGTCGCGGCGTGGACCTTGGCGCCCTTGTCGTCGTCCTTGTTGCTGCTGGAGGAGTCCGACGACTTCTTGCCGAAGCGGGCCTCCGCGGGGGGCGCGGCCAGGAGGAGGCCGGCGGCGAAGGTGGCGCACAGCGCGGGGCGGAAGGCGGACACGGGAGGCTCCGGGGCGGGGGCGGGGAGAGGCCCCTCCGCGCCCC
>NZ_JBKGHJ010000371.1:0-8879 GCF_046520365.1 Corallococcus sp. 4LFB | reverse complement strand
GGGCGCGGCGGAACCTTCTCGCGGGCGCTTCAGCGCGGCCAGCCGCTTCTCGGCCTCCGGGCGCGCCTTGGAGTCCTTGGGCACGGCCTCGAACTGCGCGGCGACCTCCGCCCAGGCCGGGTCCTGCGCGGGGAGGTGCTGGTTGATCAGCTCCTGGTAGCGGCCCTCGGCCTTGCGCAGCTGCTCCGGGCCGGGGTCGGTGGAGCAGCCCGACAGGGCGAGCAGCCCCGCCAACAGCAGCGCGGCGGAATGTCGGAGATGAGCAATGCGCATGGTGTGGGGCTTCCTCCTGCTGGCCACCCGGTTAAACCACGGCTAGGGTGCGCCGTCGTGGCTCCCATCCTCCTCGCCTTCCTGCTCGGCCTGACCCAAGGGCTGCTCCACGCCCTGGGGCCGGACCACTGCGCCGCCATGGCCACGCTCGGCACCCTGGGTGGGGGCCGTCGCCGCGTCGCGCTGAAGACGGCGCTGCGCTTCGCCCTGGGCCACGCGGCCATGCTGGGCGGCATCGCGGCGGTGTGCCTCTTCGCGGGCGTGGGCCTGTCGGAGACCTTCGAGCGGTGGGCGGAGGTGTTCGGCGGCGCGGTGCTGGTGGCGCTGGCCGTCACCGCCCTGCTCTTCCCGCACAGCCTGGACCACGGCCACCCGCACCTGCCCGGCCACGACCGCGAGCCGCACGAGCACGTACACACCGTGAGCACCGCCGCGGGCGCCTTCATGGCCGTGAGCGGCGTGCGGTCGCTGCTCATCGCGCTGCCCCCGCTGCTGGTGGGCGGCAGCATGAGCCTGTCCGCGTGGACGTACCTGCCCGGCTTCGCGCTGGGCATCCTCATCGGCATGGGCGCGGTGGGGCTGCTGTTCGCCGAAGGCCTGTCGCGCGCCAACGCGCGCATCAGCCTGTGGATCCAGCGCGGCGTGGCGCTGGGCTCCGGCGCGCTGGGCCTGTTCTGGATCGGCTCGCGGCTGGGCTGAAGTGAGCCGGGGGCCCCGGAAACCGGGCGCCCCCTCCCGCCGCTACGAGCGCTTGTCCAGGATGCCCAGCGCCATCATGGACACCAGGAAGCCGTAGACGACGTGCTCCGGGCGGTTGGCGAACGCGAGCAGCTCCGCCACCACGCGGTTGCCGTCAATCTTGGGCAGCAGCTCCGCCTCCCAGCGCTCCAGCTCCACCTCGTTGAGGCCGTAGGCGGGGGCGACGGCGGGGATGAGCCGGTCCTCGGGCTGGAGCAGGCGGCGCAGGCGCTCCGGCTTGTAGAGCTTCTTGATGCCCCGGACGATGAGGTTGGCCGGGTGCACGTCCAGCTTGATGGACTCCGCGGAGGCCTTCTCCTTGAAGCTCATCACGTACGTGCCCTCCTCCCAGGAGAAGAGCGAGTAGATGATGGCCTTCACCTGCTGGCCCACGTAGTACAGCCGCTCCGTGTCCTTGAGCAGGGCGCGCTCCACCAGCACGTCGCCGGTGCGGCGGTGGCTCTGCGCGGCGACGGCTGACGCGTCCTGGAGCTGCTCGGGTTTGATCTTCCCCACGCGCACCAGGAACTGCCCGAAGCGGTCCGCCAGCAGGTTGGAGAGCGCGAACACCGGGGTGCCGTTCTCGAAGTAGACGACCTTCTTCACCTTGCCGCGCTGCACGCCCAGTTCGCCCGTCTCGCGCGACAGGTAGAAGGCGGTGAGCAGCGACGGCAGGTTGTCCCTCAGCTCGCCCCGGCGGCTGCCCGGCGAGCCCGCGCCCACCGGCAGCGGATCCGGCGGACGGCCCGGCGTGGGGGCCCGCACCTGGGTGGAGGGCACCTTCTGCATGGGCGTGGCGGTGAGGTTGGCGCCGCGGATTTCGGCCGTCAGGTTGCCGCCGCCGGTGACCTTGATGCGGCCGGTCAGCTCCATGGCGTCCTGCGGGCCCTCCTCCTCCACGTCGATGTCCAGCTCCACCTCGAAGGCGTCCTGCATGGAGGCGGCGGGGACCTTCTTCTCCGCGGGCAGCACCTTGGCCACCGCTTCCAGCAGCTTCTGGGCCTCGAAGGGTTTCTCGAAGTAGCCGGCGGCCTGGTACTTCTGGCGCGCCTCCGTGGCGTGCTTGCCGCCCTTGAAGACGCCGGTGATGAAGAGCAGCGGCAGCTGGGGGTTGTCCTTCCTGAGCGTGTCCGCCAGGTGGTAACCCATCATGTCCGGCAGCAGGATGTCCAAGACAGCACAGCCGGGCGGCTGGGCGCGGGCGGCCTCGATGGCCTGCTTGCCACGGCTGGCGCCCACCACCTCGTACCCGGCGTCCTCGAACAGCTGCGTGAGGAGGGAGAGGAGCTCCTGGTTGTCGTCCACGACGAGGATTCGAGGCGCCATCGCGGGGGGACCGTAGCAGATTCGGGCGCCCCGGCGGCCAGCGATTCCAGGGAACCCCGGAGGGCCGCCTCCTTCAGAGGATGGATGCAAGCGCCCCGATGTGGCGTTAGGGTGGCGCCCGCCTCATGTCCTCCCTCTTCTCCCGCATCCACCCGGCAGGGCTCCTGGCCGGATTCCTCCTGTTCTCACCCCTGGTGGCGCTGGGCCAGGAGGGCCAGCCGCAGGACGCGGGCCAGCCGGACGACCCCAACTCCCCCGAAGGGGACGACAACACGGGCCGCGTGCCCACCGACTGCCGCAGCACCAGCGACTGCGCGCCGCGCTTCAGCTGCAACTCGGGCAAGTGCAAGTACACGGGCATCCGCCAGGCGGAGACGCAGGGCTGCCTGCTGGGCCCGCAGGCGGCGCTGATGATCCTGGGCGTGGCCGCCGTGGCGGGCTCGCGGCGCCGCCGGTAGCGCCCAGGCCCACTCCCCCCATTCCAAGGAGCGACGCGCGATGCGGCTGGGCCTCAAGGCGGACAACCTCCTGGAGCGGGTGGCGGACTTCCTCAACCTGGCGCCGCAGCCGCTGGCGCACGCCTTCTTCGGGATGATGGCGTCGCGCACGCTGATGGCCGGCGCGCGGCTGGGCGTCTACGCGGCGCTGGCGGACGGCGCGGCGACGGCGGAGGCGCTGGCGGCGCGGCTGAAGACGAGCACCGAAGGCATGCGGGCGCTCCTGGAAGCGCTCATCGCCTGCGAGGTGGTGGAGCTGCACCGGGGCCGCTTCCGGCTGGCGCCCCGGGCGCGGCGGTGGCTGGACCCGCGCTCGCCGCAGGCCATCACGGCGTTCCTGGAGTTCAACTACGCGCAGTGGGACTGGTGGGGGCAGCTGGAGAACGCGGTGAAGAGCGGGCAGTCGGTGGACATCCACCAGTTCGCTCCGGACGACCCGCGCTGGCGCGACTACATCCAGGCCATGTACCAGCTGGCGCGGCTGGCCTCGCCGGAGGTGGCGGCGGCCATTCCCCTGCCCCGGGGAGCAAGGCACCTCTTGGACCTGGGCGGCGCGCACGGCTGGTACGCGGCGGAGCTGTGCCGGGCGCACCGGGGGCTGAAGGCCACGGTGGTGGACCTGGAGGGCAGCGTGCGCGTGGGGCGGGACATCATCGCCCAGGCGGGGCTGTCGCACCGGGTGACGCACAAGGAAGGGGACGTGCTGCACGCGGAGCTGGGCGGGCCGTATGACGGCGTGCTGCTGTTCCAGGTGATGCACCACCTGACGCCCGCGCAGAACGTGGCGCTCCTGCGGCGCGTGCGCGGGGCGATGGCGTCCCGGGGCACGCTGGCGGTGCTGGAGTACCTGCGCGAGGAGCGGGACACCCAGAGCACGTCCGCGCCGCTCATCGGCTTGCACTACTTCCTCACGTCCGGCGCGGCGTCGTACACGCCCGCGGAGGTCGAGGGCTTCCTGGATGACGCGGGTTTCAAGGTGCAGAGCACCAGGCCCATCCGGCATCTGCCGTTGCAGACGTTGCTCATCGCGCAGCCGGAGTAGCGGCCCTGGCGGCGGCTTGTCAGACGGTGGAGGTAACTCCACACTTCAGGCATGGCCTATGGCGCGAAACCACTCGGGGGTCCGGCGACCCTCGCTGACATCGAGGCCTTGCCCGAGGGCGTGGTGGGCGAGATCATCGATGGGACGTTGTACGCGCATGCGCGGCCCCGGGCCGGGCACATGGACCTGGTGGGCGCGCTGATTGAGGCGCTGCGAGGCCCCTTCCAGCGCGGCCAGCATGGTCCGGGCGGTTGGTGGATATTGGCGGAGCCAGGCATCCAGGTGGAGGGAGCGCCGGAGTTCAGTCCGGACCTCGCCGGCTGGAGGCGCGAGCGAGTGCCCGTACTGCCGGGAGGAAGGTGCAAGGTCGTCCCGGATTGGGCCTGCGAGATCCTGTCGCCGTCCACGCGGGCGTACGACACGCGCATCAAGCGTCCGTTCTACGCGCGCATCGGCATCCAGCACCTGTGGTTCATCGACCTGGAGGCGCGCACGCTCACCGTGAGCGAGCTGCGCGACGGGCGTTGGGTGGAGCTGGGCGCCTATGGCGAGGACGACGTCATCCGCGCGGCACCGTTCGACGCCATCGAGCTGCGGCTGGGCGAGTGGTGGCCGGTCACCGAAGCGTCTTGAGTGCTCGGCGCCGCCTGCTTGTCAGACGGTGCTGCTAACTCCACACTCCGGGCATGGCCTATGGCGCGAAACCACTCGAAGGTCCGGCGACCTTCGCTGACATCGAGGCCCTGCCCGAGGGCGTGGTGGGCGAGATCATCGATGGGACGCTGTATACGCAGGCGCGGCCGCGTGCCGCGCATGGGCATTTCGAGTACAGGCTCCACCGCGAGTTGGATGATGCCTTCCAACTGGGCGATGAGGAGATGCCGGGCGGCTGGTGGCTGATGACCGAGCCCGGTATCCGGGTGGGCGGCTCTCCGGAGTTCAGTCCGGATCTCGCGGGCTGGCGGCGCGAGCGGGTGCCCACCTTCCCCAAGGGACAGTGGACGGAGGTCCCGGACTGGGCGTGTGAAATCCTGTCACCGTCCACGCGGGCCTACGACACGCGCATCAAGCGGCCGTTCTACGCGCGCATCGGCATCAAGCACCTGTGGTTCATCGACCTGGACGTGCGCACGCTCACCGTGAGCGAGCTGCGGGACGGGCTCTGGGTGGAGGTGGGCGTCTACGGCGAGGAAGACGACCTCATCCGCGCCCCGCCCTTCGAGGAGCGGGACCTGCGGCTGGGCTGGCTCTGGAAGTCGCTTCCGCCTCCGGGCTAACGCGGCTTCGGCTTCGCCAGGGGCGGCGGCTTCGGCCTGCGGGCCGTCCGCTCGCGCTCCACCTGCATCTGGCGCTCGACGACCTCGTGGTGGAACTTCGCGAAGTTCACGGGCTCCAACAGCCGCCGGCCCGGGTTCGGGCCGGCGTGTTCGAGGATGGCGTCCAGCGCGGAGAGCGCTTCCGGCAGGAACTCCTCCCGGAGCAACACGATGGCCCGGCCCATGAGCGCGGTGGAGACCAGGGCTCTGAGCCTCGGGTCCGGGTCCTCGCTGTAGCGCACGTCCACTTCGTCGAACGCCTCCAGCGCTTCATCCACGTGCCCCAGCCCCTGGAGCGCGATGGCCCGCTGCAGCAGCGCCACCGCCGTCTGCTCCACCAGGAACGGATCCGCCTGTCCGTCGTACTCCTTCAGGAGTTCCTCGGACAGGCTCAGCGACGCCTCGAACCGCTCCGCCTGGTTGTGGGCGGCGAGCACCGCCGTGCGCGCCATCTCCACCGGAACGCGCAGGTCGGGCCGCTGCGCGGAGGCCCCGAAGCGGCTCAGCAACCGCTCCAGCCAGTTGCTGCACATGGGCTCCTGGTTCATCTCCAGGAGCACGCGGGCCCGGTACAGCATCCCCCACGCGATGCCCTCCCACAGCTCGGGCCTGCGCGGACTCCAGAAGCGGCGCTCCACCTCGTCGAAGTGGACGAGCGCCTCGTGGAACATCCCCTTCTCCGAAAGCGCCGCGCCCCGGTGCCCCAGCGCCCGCGCCACCTGGAGCTGGAGCGCCGGTGACTTCGACAGCGTGAAGCGCCGGTACACCTCGTCACAGAGGGGGATCGCCTCCTCCAGGTCACCCGAGCGGATGCACGCGCGCGCCCGGTCCATCTTCTCCTTCGCCTCCACCTCCGGCGGCACCGCCCCCTCAGCGTCCGGCATCGGCCCGCCCGTCAGTCCCCGGCGCCAGCGGCGGCACGTCCCGGCCCTCGCCGAAGCCGAGCGCCCAGAAGCGCGGCCGCACCTCCTCGCGCATCAGCAACCGCAAGAGCAGGTACTTCGCTTCGTCCTGGCCGTCCCACGCCATGGGGAAGGTGCCGTAGTGCATCGCCACCGACGTGCTCGAGCGCAGCACGCGGTGCGCCTTCAGCGCGTCCTCCGGCCCCATGTGCACCGCGTGCAGGACGCGCGGGCGGAACGCGCCGATGGGCAGCACCGACAGACGCATGGGCCCGAAGCGCTCCGCGATGCGGTCGAAGTGCGGCCCCAGCCCCGTGTCGCCCGCGAAGAGCACCGGCCCGCCGGACGTCTCCAGCACGTAGCCCGCCCACAGCGTCTCCTCCTGGTCCGTCAGCCCCCGGTTCGAGCGGTGCTGCGCGGGCACCGCCCACACCTTCAGTCCCGGCGGCCCGCCCTGCGCGGACTGCCACCAGTCCAGCTCCTCCACGCGCTGGAAGCCCTCGTCCCTCAGCAGCTCGCGGTTGCCCAGCCCCACGACGAAGAGCGGATGGTGCGCGGCCTCCAGCCGCCGCAGCGTGGGCAGGTCCAGGTGGTCGTAGTGGTTGTGGCTCACCACCACGACGTCGATGGGCGGCAGGTCCTGGAAGCGGATGCCCGGGGGCCGCACGCGGCGGGGGCCCACGAAGGACACGGGGCTCGCCCGCTCCGAATAGATGGGGTCCGTCAGCACGTTCACGCCGTCCGCCTGGAGCAGCACCGTGGCGTGGTTGATGAACGTCACGCGCAGCTCCCCCGCGCCCACGCGCTCCGGCGGCTTCGGGCCGGAGGGCTCGTCCACGAAGTCCCGCCACGGGCCGCGCTTCTCCTCCATCGCGGCCCGCACCAGCGTGAGCGGGGACAGCTTCGGCGCCTCGCCCAGGTTCTGGAACGACTCGCCGTCGAAGTGGTCCGTCACCGGGCCCCGGTGCACGGTGCCGGCGAAGCAGCCCGTGAACAGCGACAGGGCCAGCACGGGCCACAGCCGCGTCACTTGATGACGATGGTCCAGTCGCATTCGAAGGGCTCTCCGTCGAGGGTGGGCAGCACGTAGCGCGAGGCCTGGATGCTGTTGAGCGCCTGCGCCAGCAGGTCCGGGGGCAGGTTCGCCTCCCGCACCTCGCAGCGCTGGGGCACGCCGCCCTGCACCAGCCGGCACGTCACGCGCACGTGGTGCTTGCGGCCCTCGCGCCAGCGCTCGAAGGCCTCCTGGAACACCGGGTCGTCCGGCGGACCGCCGCGCACGCGCCGGGGCTCCTTCACGTGCTGGGACAGCCAGGCGCAGGCGTCCTTGACCTGCCCGTCACACGCCTTGCCCATCAGCGACAGCGCGCGCAGCCGCTCCGGGCCCCGCGCGTTCGTGGCCAGCAGGGTGAGCGCCTGGTCGAAGCAGTCCTTCGCCGTGCGCACCGTGCAGTCTGCGGTGGTGGCCGGGGAGGTGCCCGCGGCAAAGGCGCCCACGGCGCGGGGCGCATCAGGTCCTCCGCCACGCGTGCGGGGTCGCTGCGCCGCTGCCCGCATGCGGACATGGCGCCGAGCAGCGCCAGCGGGAGGAGGAGGGAGCGCCAGGTCATGGCGCCATCGTAGACGGCCCGCGCCCGGGAAGGGATGTCAGTGGAGCCGGGCGGCTTCCAGCGCCCGGGCCAGGGTGCGCGTCCCCGCGCGGAGGGCGTCCGGCCGCACGCCCCCGAAGCCGAAGACGAGGCCGGACTCCCGGCGCCGGCCGAGGAAGTAGTCCGACAGGGCGGCGACCTCCACGCCCCTCCGGGCTGCTTCGTCGCGGACGCGCAGGTCGGACAGCGGCGCCGCGAGCGACGCGCACACCTGCATGCCGGTGTCACAGGGCCGGGACGTGAGGACGCCCGAGCAGTCGACGCTCAGGGCTTCGAGCAGGGCTTCGCCGCGCTCACGGTAGGCCGTGCGCATGCGGCGCAGGTGGCGGGCGAAGTGCCCCTCCGCGAGGAACACGGCGAGCGCGGCCTGCTCCAGCGACGAGGCCGGCGCGGACGCGGCGGCGCGGGCGGCGGAGAAGACGTCCACCAGCGACGGCGGCGCGATGAAGAAGCCCAGGCGCAGGCCGGGGAACATCGACTTGCTGAACGTGCCCACGTAGACGACGCAGCCGGCGTCATCGAGCCCCTGGAGCGCGGTGAGGGGACGGCCCCGGTGGCGGAACTCGCTGTCGTAGTCGTCCTCGATGATCAGCGCGCGGGTGCGCTCCGCCCACTGGAGCAGCGACATCCGTCGCGCCAGGCTCAGCGTGACGCCCAGCGGGTACTGGTGCGAAGGCGCCACCAGCGCGACGCGGGCCCTGGGAGCACGAGCGATGCCCGCGCCCACGTCGAGCCCCTCCGCGTCCACGGGGACGGGCACGGGGCGACCTCCAGCGGCGAGCACGGCACGACGGGCACCGGGATAGCCGGGGTCCTCCACCCAGACGGAGTCCCCCGGGTCGAGCGCGAGGCGGAGGATTTCATCGAAGGCCTGCTGGGTGCCCGCCGTGACGAAGACCTGCGCGGGCACGCAGCGCACGCCGCGTGACGAGGACACATGGGTGGCGATGGCTTCGCGCAGCGGCGCATGGCCGGAAGGGTCGCCGCCGTCGAGCAGGCCCGTGCTCGCGCGAGCATGGACGCGAGACACCGTGCGGGCCCAGAGCGCGGCCGGGAACAGGTCGAGCGCGGGCACGCCGGGCTGAAGGCGCGAGGCGCCGAGCCAGACGCGGAGCGCCGACGGGCGCGGCTCCGCG
>NZ_JBKGHJ010000370.1:0-8885 GCF_046520365.1 Corallococcus sp. 4LFB | reverse complement strand
CTGCTCGGCGCCGCGGCCGCGGGGGACGCCGTCGACGACGCCGCGGTGGACGACGACGATGACGAACCGCCGCCGTCCTTCTTCGTGGAGCCGTACAGGTCCGAGTACCAGCCGCCTCCCTTGAGGTGGAAGCTGGAGCGGCTGACCTGCTTGCTCAGCGTCCCCTGGGCGCCGCACGCGGTGCACGCGGGAGGCGTCGGGTCGGACATCTTCTGCAGGACGTCGATGGTCTTTCCACAGGCCGAGCAGCCGTACTCGTAGATGGGCATGGGGTGGGTACCTCGTGTCGATGAGTCAGTGCGAAGGGGATTGGGCCTGGGCGGAGAGCTGCTTGCGCAGGCCCTCCGTCAGGTTCAGACGTTCAAAGGCTCGGCTGACCAGCTCCGCGGGCGCGCCGTGCTTGCGCCCCACGACGTTGGCCAGCGAGTGCAGATCGGTGGCGTCCGGCAGGGACTCCTTCGCCAGCCGCTCCAGCTCCTTGCGGAGCGCGTCGGCGAAGCGCTTCTGGATGCCCAGGTCCACCAGGTACTTGTCCCGGCCGAGCAGGTCCAGCCGGTGGGTGAGGTGGCCCGTCGCCAGCACCTCGTTGCGGAAGCGCTCGCGCAGGGCCTCCACCTCTTCTTCCAGCTTGAGCGCGTGGGTGAGCCGCTGCAGCTCGCTGGGAGACAGGCCCAGCGCCCAGCCCACGCGGCCGGTGGCGCCGCGCTGCGAGGCGTAGGCCGTCTGGATGTTGTGGCGCTCGCGGGCCTCCAGCGTCTCCATGATGCCGTGCTGACGCAGCACGTTCTCCATGTCCACCTGGGTCAGCTCGCCGCGCGGGCCGTTGTAGCGGTGCTCCAGCGTGCGCAGCAGCGAGTAGCGGTGCTCCGTGGCCTCGATGGCGGCCTCCAGCGTCTCCTTGCCCTCCGCGCGCGTCAGTTCGAAGAACGACAGTCGCTGGGCCTCCACGCGGGTGAAGCGGCCGCGGGGACGGGGCAGCTCGCGCTTGAGGAAGCGCGGGGCCTCCTCTTCCTCCGGAGCTTGCGGAGCCTGCGGCGCCGGCGTGGCCTGTGCGCCGGTGTCGGCGTCCTCCGCGTCGGTGGTGCGCTTCTTCGGCGCGATGCGCTCCTGGACGGCGGCGGCCTCCGCCTTGGCGCTCTTGCGGCGGCCCGTCTTCGCGTCCGTCTCCTCGGGGGCCGGGGAGGGCGTCGCGAACACGGGCGTGGTGGGAGCGGGCGCGGGGGGCGGCGTCTTCTCCTCGCGCACCTGGGCCAGCTCCTGGACCACGTCGTAGTAGCCGCACTCCTGGCGCTGGGCCGCGAGCGACGGCGTCACGCCGCGCAGGATGTCCACCACCGCGAAGGGTCCCAGGGGGGACGTCTCCGGTTCACCATCCGTGAGGGCGCGGACCCGGAAGTCCTCCTCCTCGGTGAGGAGCGCGAGCGCCTCGCGGACCTGCTGTGCGGGGGCTGGAGCCTTCGCGCGTCGGCAGAAGTCCGACACCGCCACCGCCACCGGGGTGGGTACGTCATCGGGCTGCCGTCTTCTCTGCCAGGGACTGATCATGGAAAGGTTCGGAAAATTGCTCGTTTACGAGGGCGGATGCCTCTATCTTCGCGGCCAGACAGGTGTCAATGAGCCAGTCCGGCCTCAATGTAAACAGCCCAGGCGCGGCGCAAGCCGAAGACGCCGAAGTCCGTGGTAGTCAGCGGGGGAGCGGGCGCTCGCTGAGGCCGGTTGGCGAAATTGTCTTGCGGGAGCAGGCATTCCCACCTCAACACATGGGGTGCTCCAGAGATTGCAGATGACGACCCATCACCACAGCCACTCCCATTCCGAGAAAGACAAGGACGAGGTGCTGGCCCGCTACATGGCCCAGCACGGCCTGAAGAGCACGCGCCAGCGCAGCCTCATCATCGACACGTTCTTCGAGGTGGGCGGCCACCTGTCCGTGGAGGAGCTGTGGAACAAGGTGCGCGAGCAGGACACCAAGGTGTCCGTGGCCACCGTCTACCGGACCATGAAGCTGCTCAACGAGTGCGGCCTCGCGCACGCGCGCAACTTCGGTGACGGGCAGACGCGCTACGAGGCGGCGGCGGGGCGGGAGCACCACGACCACCTCATCTGCACGAGCTGCGGCACCATCGTGGAGTTCGAGAACGACCGCATCGAGACGCTCCAGGACGCGGTGGCGCGCAAGCACGGCTTCACGGTGACGTCGCACAAGATGGAGCTGTACGGCCTGTGTCGGGAGTGCCAGCTCCGGGGTGGCCCCCTGGAGCCGGAGGCCTGAGCGCGTGAGTCCGGTGCGACGACGCGCCCTCGCGTGCGCGGTGGCGCTGGGCGTGCTGGGGCTGACGGGCCTGGGGGCTGGCTGTCACCGCAACAGCCCGGTGGACGCCGGGCCCGCGTTCTACCGGGCGCTGTGGCTGCCGTCGGTGGGGCCCACGCGCTACGACCCGCGGCAGCTCCCGGGCAAGGTGGTGCTGGTGTCCTTCATGGCCACCTGGTGCTTCCCGTGCCTGGCGGACCTGCCCACGCTCAAGCAGCTCCAGGAGACGTACGGCCCCCGGGGCTTCCAGGTCGTCGCGGTGGGGATGGACATCGACGAGGGCCGGGTGCTGGGGCCGTTCGCGGACCACTACGCCTTTCCGTACCCGGTGCTGCTGTCGGACGAGCGGATGCGCGCCGGCGGGAGCGCCTTCGGCCGCATCCGGGCGCTGCCCAGCACGGTGCTGCTGGACAAGCACGGCCGCGCGGTGGCCGCGTGGCAGGGGATTGAAGGCCAGTCGGACGTGGCGAAGGCCATCGAGAAGCTGCTGAAGGCGGACTGAGCTCCGCCCCTGCTGGGGAGTGCTACAGGGCTGGAGCGGAATTCTTGCGGGCAGGGGGGCCGCTGGTACCTTCGCCGGCGCTCATGACGTCCCGGCGAAAGCTCCTGATGGTGGCGGCGGTGGTGGCGGTGGCCCTGAGCCTCGCTTCGGTGGCGGACGCCAGGGGCTTCCGTCGTTACCTGCGCCTGCGGCAGGACGTGGAGGCGCTCGACGAGCGCAACCGCTCGCTGGCCGCGCAGAACGACGCGCTTCGCAAGGAGATCGCGGCGCTGCGCAAGGACCCGGCGGCGCTGGAGCAGTCGGTGCGTGAGGAGCTCGGCTACGTCAAGCCGGGCGAAATCGTCTTCCATCTGGAGTCGCCATGACCTCGCTGTCCGTGGTGCCCTCTCCGGCGAAGCTCGTGCGCGCCTTCTTCCGCGCCATCCCCGCGGCGGTGGCGCTGGCCACCTTCGTGCACCTGGCGCAGGGCGGCTTCCGGGGCCTGCACACGCTGGGCTGGACGGAGGCGGCGCTCGTGATGGGGCTGCTCGTCGGCATCGGCATGGCGGCGTGGCGCCGGGCGATGCGCTCCTCGGTGGGCGCGGTCATCGACCTGCGCGACGACCTGGAATTGGGCGGCGGGCTCATCTCCGCGGCCTTCATCGTGGTGGCCATTGGCGGCGGGGAGCTGTTCCCCATCGTGTATCTCTTGATGGCGTTCCTGGTGGCGTTCCTGCCGCGCAACGCGGGCATGACGCTGCTGGGCGTGGCGCTGGTGTACGACGGCCTGGTGACGCTGGGCGGGCCGGTGGTGAACGTCACGGGTTTCCTGACGCACACGCTGTTCCTGGCGCTGTTCGCGGGGCTGTACCACCTGGTGCTGTCCGCGCGGATGGCGGTGGCGAAGCGGGCGGAGTCGGACGCGGTGCAGAAGCGCATCCGCGAGGTGGAGGAGCGCGCGCGCACGTTCCGGCTGGTGTCCTCCGGCACGCAGGACAGCTTCAGCGGGATGAACTCCGACGAGAAGTGGCTGGTCGCGTCGGTGAAGGAGATTGAAGGCGCGGTGCACGCGGCGCTGGAGATTGCCGAGACGGGCCTGCGCACGGACACCTGCGCGGCGTTCCTGCTCACGTCGGACGACCGGAGCCTGAAGCTGTACGACTGCCGCTCCGCGTCGGAGCGGGTGCAGCGGGAGAAGTTCAACGCGGGCGAGGGCATCATCGGCGGGGTGCTGAAGCGCCGCGCGCCGGTGCGGATGAACTCGCCGCAGGGGCTCAAGGGCGTCACGTACTACGAGGGCGGCGGCCCCACGGTGCAGGCGCTGCTGGCGGTGCCCATCCTGGAGGGCAGCGGGCTGGTGCGCGGCGTGCTGGTGGCGGACAAGCTCAAGAACGAGCCGTTCACGGACCAGGACGAGAAGATGCTCACCACCATCGCCGGAGAGGTGCTGCGCTCCATCGAGGTGGAGCGGGTGATGAGCTACATCCGCAAGACGCGCGACGAAAAGGACCGGTTCTTCCGGGCCATCGAGGAGCTGAACCGCGCGGGCAGCCCGGACCAGGTGTTCGTGGCGGTGCTGGAGGCGACGCGGCAGCTGGCGGGGCTGGACTTCTGCGCGGTGACGCTGGTGTCGGAGCAGGAGGGCAAGCGGGTGCACCGCGTGATGCGGATGACGGGCGTCACGGCGCAGGGCAAGGCGCTGGAGGGGCGCACGTTCCAGGACAACAACGGCCTGGTGGCGAACGTGGTGCGCTACGGGGCGCCGCTGCCGGGGCGGGACATCAAGGCGATGGACCGCCAGGTCATCTTCGACGAGGAGACGCAGGTGCGCGGCCTGGGCGCGCTGAAGATCTTCCCGCTGGTGGCGGGGGACCGCATCCTGGGCACGCTGGTGGCGGGGTCGCGCAAGAAGACGGCGTTCGAGCAGGACGTGCTGCGGATGATCGAAGTCATCGCCATCCAGGCGGCGCAGGCGGTGTTGCGCGCGCAGCTCTACGAGCAGATGGAGCGGATGGCGACGACGGACGGCCTCACGGGGCTGCTGAACCACCGCACGTTCCAGTCGCGCGCGGACGACATCCTGGCGCAGGCGCGGCGGTACAACCGCAAGTGCTCCATCATGTTGACGGACGTGGACCACTTCAAGAGCGTGAACGACACGTACGGGCACCCGACGGGCGACCAGGTGCTCAAGGGCGTGGCGCGCATCATCAAGACGCTGGCGCGGGACACGGACGTCGTCGCGCGCTACGGCGGCGAGGAGTTCGTGATGGTGATGCCGGAGACGGACGTGCAGGGCGCGAAGATCATCGCGGAGCGCATCCGCGAGGCGGTGATGGCGGAGGTGTTCCAGACGGAGATGGGCCCGCTGCGCATCACGATGTCGCTGGGCATCGCGACGTTCCCGGACAACGCCATGGAGAAGCAGCAGATGATCGACCTGGCGGACCAGTGCCTGTACCACTCCAAGCGCAACGGCCGGAACCAGTCCGTGACGGTGGCGCAGATGCAGGGTGGCCGGAAGCTCCAGGCGGTCGCGGAGTAGGGCGGCTCAGTCCAGGTCCGCGAGCTGGCCTTGCGCGAGCTCGCGGTAGTACGGCACGACCTCCACGGCGAGCAGGTCGCGCAGTTGCTGCCTCGCGCCGTCCAGGTCGCCCTGGTCGCGCAGGCGGTACATGCGGTGGAGGGCATCGCTCATGCGCCGGGAGCCCTCTGTGACGCGTTGGCGCATCTGGTGGAGGAGGGCGAGCGCGGCCTCCGGGGTGCGCAGGCCGGCTTCTACCTCCGCGGGGGGCATGGCCACGGAAGGGCCTGCGCGTCGCAGGAGCGTGCGCAAGGCGTCATCCAGGACGACCGTTCCCGCCTGCTGGGCGCGCGTGTCGAGGACACGGAGTTGATGCCAGTCGCCTTCGAGGTCTTCGACCATGGCGTCATTTCCTGGTGGGAGCACAGGCCTTGAAGGGCCATTCATGCTGCCCCTCGCAATACCGCAGGCAATCGTAGCAGCGCCCCTTCCAACCCTGGTTCTTGCAATCGACGTAGCTGCGGATGCACGCCTGCTGCCATTCGGGAAGGTGGGCGTTGTTGGCGAAGTCGTCTTCAGTCAGCCGTGAGGCTTCGTAGGCCGTTTTCAGGACCGTGAGAGCGGCAACGGCCTCGGTCTCCGAAGCGCCGCAGCTGTCGACGGGGCTCAGGGGATGCGTCTTGATGCAGCAGCTCATGGTGGAGTCCGCCGGCGTGCAGGTCGCGAGCGGTGCGGCAGCGCAGCCTCCAGCGAAGGCCGCTCCCGCGAGCACGGCGATCCAGACCCGAAAGTTCATGAAGCGCATGGTATGGGACCTTGATCGAGATGACTCCGCTTCCCCTCGCCGTCACCACCAGCACGAAGACGGACGTGGCCACGGTGCGTGAGGCGCGGGCCGTGGCGCAGCGGTGGAGCCTGCCGTTCCTACCGCGCCGCTCCAGTGAGGGCATCGCGCCCTGGCTGGGCACGAAGGTGGAGGCGCTGCTCGTCGTGGGCGGCGATGGCGTGACGCTGTGGGAGCCGCAGGGTTCGTTCGGCTTCCACGCGGGCATGGCGCACCTGCGGCGCATGCGCCTCCGGCAGGGACAGCGCGATGACGCGTTCCTCAAGGTCGCCGAAGTCGTCCCCGGCGACGCAGTGCTCGACTGCACCCTGGGCCTGGCGCAGGACGCGCTGGTGGCGTCCCTCGCCGTGGGCCCTGGAGGCCGGGTGGTGGGCCTGGAGAAGAGCCTGCCCCTTTGCATCGTCGCGGCGGAGGGGCTCCAGCGCTACGACCGCGGCGCGGACTCCTGCGCCATCGAAGTCATCCACGCGGACGCGCACACGTACCTGAAGACGCTGCCCGCGAAGTCCTTCGACGTCGTCTTCTTCGACCCGATGTTCGCCAAGCCCAAGAAGGCCCAGCCCGCCTTCGACGTCCTGCGCCGCTTCGCGGAGCACGCCCCCCTCACGCCCGAAGCGGTGGAGGAGGGGAGGCGCGTCGCCCGCCGGTGGGTCGTCGTGAAGGGCGCCCGCCACACCGACGACCTGCGCAAGCTGGGCATCGAACCGGCGCCCACGTCGCGCTTCAGCGACGTCATCTGGGGCCGGCTTCCCGCGGCGCCCTGAGCTACTCCTTCTCCAACGACCCCTTCGGCGGACCCTCGCTGCCCATCGGGGACAGCTTGCTCGACAGCGCTCCCGCCTGCTCGTGCGCCATCAAGTCTCGTGGCGAGCGGTAGTACTGCATCGGCGAGTGGTGCAGGAAGTTCGACACGCGGCTCGTGTAGAGACACGCGTACTGCTCCACCTGGTAGCCGAAGCGGCTGTTCTCGTTGCCCTCCTTGAACAGCAGGCCCCAGTACGGGTTGAAGCCCTCCTCGACGTCGCGCTCCAACGTGTCCGCGATGCCGTTGGTCTCCTTCAACGACCGGCGCAGCTTCTCCAGCTCCGCCTTCGTCTTCTTGCGCAGTTCCTCCACCTCCTGCCGCTCCGCCGCGGGAAGCTCCTCGCGCTCCAGCCTGCGCTCCAGGGTGTTCAACACCGTCTTGCGGTGGTTCACCTCGTCATCCAGCCGCGCGCGCGTCAGCTCCACCTCGGACAGCGTGACGATCTCCTCGCGCCTCGCGTCCGTGTACGTGATCTCGTCCTCAATCTCCTGGACGATCATGCACGTGCGCCACAGCGACGACTTCTTCGACTTCAGGATGTCGCCGTAGATGTGGTCGCCCACGTAGAGGACGTGCTCGCCCCGGTAGCCGGTGAACTCCTCGAACTGGGCCAGGTTGCCGCCGGAGTACACCGTGCCGCGCTCCAGCGACTTCGCCTCCCCCACGACCTTGCCGGCCTCCGTGGACGAGTCCAGCTCCAGGAACGGCCGTTTCTCCGTGAAGAACGCCGGCTTGCCCGCCGCCGTCACCGTGAAGTCGAAGTAGTTGCGCCAGCTGGGGTACTCCGGCAGCTGCCCGTCCAGGAGGTAGCGCATCACCGCGTTCGTGTAGTCCCACGCGGAGTTCGTCAGCAGGAACAGCCGCTTCCCGCCCGAGCGCAGCTTGTGCAACGCCGGCCCCAGCTCCGGATCCAGGAACACGTAGCGCGCCAGGTCCTTGCGGATCTCCCGCTTGAGCGAGTTGTCCCGGTGCACCGTGTCGATGGCTTCCCGGATGTCGTCGTAGAGCTTGCCGTAGTTCACGGTGTGCCCCAGCGACTCCATCAGCTCGATGATGCCCGAGTACAGGCACGTCTCCGGAAGCGCGAAGAGCGTGTCGTTCCACGCGAACTGCGGGTTGCGCAGCCGCACGCGCTTGTTGCGGTACAGCTCCTTCCACGCGTCGCGCTTGAGCGGCCGCAGGCCGTGGTACGCGCGCCCCACGTGACCGAAGCGGTCCATCTTCAGGACGTTGCCGTTCACCCGGTCCACCGCCAGCCCGCGCATCACGAAGTGGTGGTCGTAGATCAGGCCGCCCACGAACGGCGGGTAGCCGTACTCGCTGATCAGCTTCGCGAGCGTCATGTCGAACGACAGCTGCTCCAGCCGGCGCATGTGGTAGATGGCCAGCGTGTAGTCCATGTCGAAGCCGATGAGCTCGACGTGGTCCATGCGCAGGTTGCGGTTGACGAACACGTCCCGCGAATGCGGCACCTGGGCAATGGGCTCGCGCGGGGTGGTGAGCAGCCGGCCGAGCACGTCGTCGGTGAGCAGGTCCCTCGCGCGGCGGGCCGCGTCCTCGGCGTGCTCGCGGCGGATGGAGGAACGGAAGCTCCCGTGCAGCGGATCCACGAAGGGTCCGCCCGGGATGGGATGGTAAGGGGAGAGGTAGGGCGCCACGGGACCCCAAGACATAACACGCGCCGCTCGCCCTTCGCCCGCGTCCTTGCCGGCTTCGCACGGGGCTGGCACGCTTCCGTCCAACGATGCGCACCCCACGTCCATCCCCGGCCTCCGCCGAGGACCTCCACGCGCGCCTGGCCGCTCGCATCACCGCGCTGGAGGACCGGGTGCGCCGGCTGGAGGCCCGGCTGGCCCTGGAGGCTCGCAAGCCCGCCCCCCGTCCGCACCCGCGCCCGCGTCTCCGCCGCCACCGTCCGCT